>CAZYGO010000165.1:0-4834 GCA_964647455.1 uncultured Rhizobium sp. | reverse complement strand
GACCGCGAGATCGCCTTCCGCCCGGCGACGACAGGCCGGCGACGGAGCCCCTTCATTGGCTAACATGCCTTTTCAATTGGGCAAAATTTGGTCCCCGGCGCGGCAGGAGCGCCGCCCTCCCACATGCGATGCGCCACGGCCACAGCGACGGTTCGCCGACTTTCCTTTGGCCGCAAATATGCCTAAATCGGACAGCTTTTTCAGAGGGCCGCCATGAGCCAGGACAGCTTCAAATCCCGCAAAACCCTGAAGGTCGGCAACAAGACCTATGTCTATTTCAGCCTCGCCGCGGCGGAAAAGAACGGGCTCAAGGGGATCGGCAAGCTGCCCTATTCCATGCGGGTCCTGCTGGAAAACCTCTTGCGCCACGAGGACGGGAACACTGTTACCAGGGAAGACATCCAGGCGGTGGTGGCCTGGGCGGCCAAGCGCACGTCCGACCGCGAGATCGCCTTCCGCCCCTCCCGGGTGCTGATGCAGGACTTCACCGGCGTGCCCGCCGTGGTGGACCTGGCCGCCATGCGCGACGCCATGAAGACGCTGGGCGGCGACCCGGAGAAGATCAATCCGCTGGCGGAAGTCGATCTTGTCATCGACCACAGCGTCATGATCGACGCCTTCGGCAGCCCCAAGGCGTTCAAGCAGAATGTCGAGATCGAATATGAGCGCAACCGCGAGCGCTACACCTTCCTGCGCTGGGGCGCGCAGGCCTTCGCCAATTTCCGCGTCGTGCCGCCGGGCACCGGCATCTGCCACCAGGTCAATCTGGAATATCTCGCCCAGACGGTCTGGACCAGGAAGGGGCCGGACCCGAAGAACCCGAAAAAGAGCGTGGAATATGCCTTCCCCGACAGCGTGGTCGGCACCGATAGCCACACCACCATGATCAACGGCCTTTCGGTGCTGGGCTGGGGCGTGGGCGGCATCGAGGCGGAAGCCGCCATGCTGGGCCAGCCCATCTCCATGCTGATTCCGGAGATCGTGGGCTTCAAGCTGACCGGCAAGCTCCGCCCCGGCGTCACCGCCACCGACCTGGTGCTGACCGTGACGCAAATGCTGCGCAAGAAGGGCGTGGTCGGCAAGTTCGTCGAATATTACGGCGAGGGCCTGGACCAGCTCAGCCTCGAAGACCGCGCCACCCTGGCCAACATGGCGCCGGAATATGGCGCCACCTGCGGCTTCTTCCCGATCGACGCGGAGACACTGCGCTATCTCAAGAACACCGCCCGCGCCAATCCGCGCATCGCCCTGGTGGAGAAATATGCCAAGGCGCAGGGGCTGTTCCGCACGAAGAAGTCACCCGATCCGGTCTTCACCGACACGCTGCACCTGGACATGGACACGGTGGAGCCCAGCCTGGCCGGGCCGATGCGGCCGCAGGACCGCGTCGCCCTGGGCAATGTCGCCGGCAATTTCGCCGAACACCTGATCACGACCTTCAAGAAGGAGGCCGAAGCCAACAAGCGCGCCAGGCTCGATGGCAGCGAGCATTCCATCGGCCATGGCGATGTGGTCATCGCCGCCATCACCAGCTGCACCAACACCTCCAACCCGAATGTGATGATTGGCGCCGGCCTGGTGGCGCAGAAGGCGGTGGCGCGCGGCCTGAAGGTGCGGCCCTGGGTGAAAACCTCGCTCGCCCCCGGTTCGCAGGTCGTCACCGACTATCTGAAGAAGGCAGGCCTGGACAAGGCGCTGAACAAGCTGGGCTTCAACCTGGCCGGCTATGGCTGCACCACCTGCATCGGCAATTCGGGGCCCTTGCCCGACCCGGTCGCCAAGGCCATCACCGACGCCGACCTGGTGGCGGCCGCCGTGATTTCCGGCAACCGCAACTTCGAAGGCCGCGTCCATCCGCAGGTGCGCGCCAACTATCTCGCCTCGCCCATGCTGGTGGTGGCCTATGCCCTGGCCGGGTCTGTCAACATGGACCTGACCAAAGAGCCGGTGGGCTATGACCGGGACAATGAGCCGGTCTATCTCAAGGAGATCTGGCCCACGCCGCAGGAGATCAAGACGGCCGTCGCCAAGGCGGTGAAGGCCTCCAGCTTCAAGGCCCGCTACGGCCAGGTCTTCAAGGGCGACGCCCATTGGCGCAAGATCAAGCTGGCCAAGGGCAAGACCTATCAGTGGGATCCGTCCTCGACCTATGTGAAGAACCCGCCCTATTTCGAGGGGATGACGGTCAAGCCCGCGCCCGTGGCTGAACTGACAGGCGCCCGCGTGCTGGCGATCTTCGGCGACAGCATCACCACCGACCACATCTCGCCCGCCGGCAACATCAAGGCCACGGCGCCCGCCGGCGTCTATCTGGCCCAGCGGGGCGTGGCGGCGAAGGATTTCAATTCCTATGGCGCGCGCCGCGGCAATGACGAGGTGATGGAGCGTGGCACCTTCGCCAATATCCGCATCAAGAACGAGATGATGGGCGGCAAGGAGGGCGGCAACACGCTCTATTATCCGGATCCGAACGCGGAAGGGCAGGCGATGAGCATCTTCGACGCCGCGCAAGCCTACAAGCAGGATGGCCATGCCACCATCGTGATCGGCGGCAAGGAATATGGCACCGGCTCGTCGCGCGACTGGGCCGCCAAGGGGCCCAAGCTTCTGGGCGTGCGGGCGGTGATCGCCGAAAGCTTTGAGCGCATCCACCGTTCCAACCTGATCGGGATGGGCGTGGCGCCCTTCTGCTTTGAGGCCGGCAAGACGCGAAAAGACTACAATTTCACTGGCCGCGAGACAGTTTCCATTCCGGGCCTGTCGGGCGCGCTGGCGCCGCGCCAGAAGATGGAAGGCGTGATCCATCGCCCCGATGGCAGCATCGACAAGATCCCGCTCTATCTGATGATCCTGACCGCCGACGAGGTCGGCTATTATCAGAATGGCGGCATCCTGCCTTATGTGCTGCGCAACCTGCTGGCGGCGTGATCCCTTGCCGTCGCGAGATGCTGGATGGCCGGCCCCTTCAAATTGAAGGAGGCTCCGGCCATCCTGCCCTGGGATGATTGATTCGACTCTGGTTGCCGCCGCGTTGCTGCTGGGCGCGGCGCTGTTCGCCGCCATCCGTGGCGCGGGCCTTTACCTGCGCTTTGCCGCCACGCTCTGCGCCGCGCTGGCGGTCGCGCGCCTGGCCCAGCCGCTCGTGCCCGGATTGTCCGCCGCCGTGGCGCTGCTGGCGCTGCCGCTGGCTGGAACGGCCTTGGGTCTTTCCGTCCTGGCGCGGTTGACGCGGCCGGCGCCGCCGCTGCTGGCGAGCCTGGCACTGCTGCTGGCGCTGGCGGGCGGTCTCGCCGCGCTGGCCGGCGGCGGCCTGCTGCCGGCGCTCTGGCCACTGCTTCTGGGCGGCGTCGCGGCGCTCATCGCCGCGCTCCATCGCGGCGCGATGACGGCGCTGCTCGCCGCGTTGCTGCTGGCGGCCTCGGCGCCGGCTTTCGCCGGTGCAGGCGTGGCAATGCCGGGGCTGATATTGCTGGCCGCCGCGCTGGCGGGTTTTGCGCTTCAGGCGCGGGCGTCGAACATGAGCGCGGCGCCAGTGGCATTGGTGCCATAGCTCCGGCGTGGCGCCGGCCGTTCGGCGCCCGCCATCACCTGACCCAGCAGCTGCGTCACAAAAGCCGGATTGAGGCGGGGGGCGTCCCGGAACGGGTCATGCGCTTTCGTGCCGTCCTGGCACACCAGTTCCACCTGCAGGCGGGGCCGGGTCTTGCGCGCCGGGGCGTCGGGATCGCGGCGCTGCGCGCCGGGATCCGCGGAATCGCTTGATTTTCCGGGCGCGCCGATCCCTTCCACGGAAGCCCGGAGGCTTTCGCGCCAGATGGCAGGGAGGGTCGGTTGCACGCGCATGCCCTGCCACATCGCAAGGCTTGCGCCGGACTTGTTTACCAAACCCGCTTACCGGATTTTTAGCCGCCATCTCCTAGTGTCGCGGCCAAGGGACCGGAGAAGCCGGCCGGGATGGTGGATGTGTTGAGCGCAGCGCTGCAGAAGGCCCATGAAAATCTCGCCGAACTGGGAGCAACCCAGGACGCGACGCGTCTGCGCCTGGCCGCACAGGCTGCCGGCGTGGCCGCCTTCGACTGGCAGGCTGGCGACGGCCTGATCACCTGGGACGGCGCCACCCACATCCTGCCCTTCCAGCGCGACATCCACCGCGCCGCCATCTTCCTGGACGCGATCGAGCGCAACACCCGCGCGGGCGTCGAGGCCCTGCTCGACGCCAAGTCACCGCAGAACAGTCCTTTCGTCATTGATATCGAGATCGCCTCCGCCATGGGGGCGGTCGCCTACACCATGTCGGGCACGCGCTTCGCCGGCGCCGACGGCCGCACCGAAAGGCTGGTCGGCGTGCTGCGCGACACCACCGAGCGCACCCGCGAGATGCAGCGCCTCACCTATCTGGCGACGCGCGATGAACTCACCGGCCATCTCAACCGCAATTCGCTGCGCGAGGAATTGTCTGTGGCGATCGAGAAGGCCAAGGCCGAATCCCGCCATTGCGCCTTCCTGGTTTCCTCGGTCGACCGCCTTGCCATGATCAACGACGGCTTCGGCTTCGACGCCGGCGACGAGGTCATCGTCGCGGCGGGCGAGCGCCTGGCCCGGTCGCTGCGCGCCAGCGACGTGATCGGCCGCACCGCCGGCAACAAGTTCGGCGTCATCCTCAAGAACTGCTCGGAACGGGAAGTCGCCATCGTCGCAGGCCGCCTGCGCGCCGCGGTGCGCGGCAGCGTCATCGAGACCCGGGCGGGCCAGGTTTCGGCCACCTGCTCGGTCGGCGCGGTCTGGCTGCCGGCCAGTGCCGCCACCAGCCAGGAAGCCATGCTGCGCGCCGAGA
>CAZYGO010000164.1:0-6421 GCA_964647455.1 uncultured Rhizobium sp. | reverse complement strand
CCTGACCGCCTGCGAGCGGGCCCGCTGCATCGCCAGCTTGCCGGCGGTGACTTCATACATGTCGCTGGTGGCGGCGGCCTTGACGAAGCCCTTTGTGGTGCTGGTCATCTCGGCCGAAACCGTGCCAACCAGCGCGGAAATCGCATCCTCGGTGGCGCTCACGGCATTGCTGTTGCTGCCCGGCGCGGGGCTGGCATGACCGGGCTGGTCGGCAGGGGCGGCAAGGCCGGCCCCGGCCATCAGGAAAAGAGAGGCGGTGGCAAGAAGAAGGGTGCGCGTCATGGGGAACTCCGGTGGAAAGACCGGGAGGAAACGTGCCCGTCAGACGGAGGTTGCATCCTGCCCGGCCGCGCCCGGGCGGTTCACAGCGTCCAGCGCGCGTTGAAATAGAAGCGCGGCGTCGAATGGATGCGCAGGTCCTGCACCGTCGGCGGCCCGGCAACGTCGCGCGGCGCCGCATAGTTGAACTGGGTCTGCTCGAAGCGGTAGCCCATGAAATTCTCCGCCCCGAAATTCAGTGTCCAGTCCGCGTCCGGCTTGTAGGTCCAGTAGAAGTTCACATAGGGATTGTTGTGGATGTTGTTGCGCGAGATCTGTGAAATGCGCCAGTTGGTGTTGCTGAAGGCGGTGCCCCAGTTGAGACTCCAGGTGGATTTCCATTCGTCCAGGTCCTGGCTGATCGTGTAATAGGAACTGATGTTGCGCTGGCCGGAGATGCGCCGGTGCAGCCCCGTCACCGGATCGATCATGTCGCTGGTCTGCCAGTAGAGATTGGGCTTGAATAGGCCGTTCCTCAGGCCCAGGAAATCCAGCGGGATGGTGCCGCGGATCCAGATCTTCTCGCTGGTGGCGCGGGGCACGTTGCCCGGCGCGTCCAGGCCGCCGCCGATGGGGATATAGTCGCGCCAGTCCTTGATCTCCTCGCGCAGATAGCTGGCCAGGAACGCGCCCTTTTCCCAGAAGTGCCGCTCCACCGTGCCCTCGAACTGCCAGGACTGATAGGGGCGGATGCCGGTATTGCCGCCCGCGACGCCATAGCCGGCCAGATTGCTGGAAGCGACGAAGTCGCTGAAGTTGAGCTGGCTGAGATATTTCTCGACCCGCAGGCGGAACTGGGTCGGCTCGTCCATCTGCCAGGACAGCAGCAGCCGTGGCTTGGGATAGAAGAAGTCGCGGCTGCTATGGGTGTCGCCGGTCTGGGAGATGCGGGAGAATTCCAGCCGCACCCCGCCTTCCAGCGTCAGGCCGTCATCGATCTTCCAGGTGGCGTTGCCGAAACTCTCGCCGCGCAGCTCGTCCACCGCGACATTGGCGTTGGGCAGCGTCACCGCCGTCCCGTTGGAGACGAAGCTGGTATGGCCGTCGAGATAGTTCCAGGTGATCTCGCCGCCGCCTTCCAGCGTCAGGCTGGGCAGGGGCGAATAGCGCGCCGTCAGTCGGCCGATGCTTTCGCCGCTGTCGTTGCGGGAACCGAAGAGCGAAACGCCGGAGGCGGTGGTGCTGGCCTGGCTGCCTTCATTGTGGTTCAGGCGTTGCAGCAGCACCGCTTCCAGGTTCACGCCGCCCAGCGGGCCCTGCCAGTGGCTGCCGATTTCGCCATTGCGGCCATGGCTGGTGTTGTCGAAGCGGCTGCTGCTGGCGGGGCTGTCATATTCGGTGCCATAGCCGATGCCGTTGGTGTTGAGGGTGAGGTTGTTGCTCCATTCCCCGCCCCATAGCGGCAGGGTGACGCCGCCATGCAGGTTCCAGCCCAGCTGGATCAGGCCATAGGTGCTGGCATGGTCGCGCACCGGCGTGCCGCCCGGCGGCGTGACGATGCGGACGCCGTTGCCGGGCGCATCGTCCCAGTTGTTGACGGTGCGGTTGAGCGCGGCCTCATAGCGGATATCGCCGCTCTGGCCGTGATACTCCACGCCGAAGCCGGGGTGCCAGGCGCCCTTGGCGGTATAGGTGAGGCCGCCGGTGAAGATCAGCTGGTCGCCCGCACCCTGCCTGAGGATGACGTTCGCCACCACGCTCTGCCCCTGCATGTCGATGCCGGGGGCACCGCCCCGGATCAGCTCGATGCGTTCGACATTGGTGGCGGGGATGCGCGCGAGGATGGAGCCCAGGCCGTCGGTCTTGGCGGCGGGACGCACGCCGTCGATCAGCACATTGCCGCCGCTGCCGGCAAAGCCGCGGGCGCCGTTGCCGCCATCCATGGTGAAGCCGGGCAGGCGCCCGATCATGTCATTGGCGGTGGAAGGATGGGCATCGGCGAAGAAGCTGGCCGGATAGGTCGAGATGGCATCGGAATCGGCGGCCCAGGCCGGCGCCACGGCCAGGCAAAGCAGCGCGGCCCCGGACAGGCAGCGGGCGAGGAGATTGATGCGGCGTTCGGCGGGCGCAGTTGTGCGCGTCAGGCGAGACAGCATGGTGCTGGCCTTTCTTGGGGGCGAATAAGGAGGATGAAACGACGCGGGCGGTGCGGGTCAGCTGGGCAAGATGACCTGCCCCGAACCGGTGACGGATTGCTTGAGCATCTTGGGCTTGGTTTTCAGGCTGACGGTGCCCGAACCCGATATGGTGATGTCGGCCATCTGCGCCGCCGCGACCTCGGCCTTGCCGGTGCCGCTGAGCTCCACGCGCACGCTGTCGGCCTCAAGGGCGCCGAAATCGGCGCTGCCGCTGCCGTCGATATGCAGGATCAGTTGCTTGACCTTGCCCCTGGCGGTGGCGTGGCCGCCGCCATCCACCACGATCTCGATGCGGTCCTGGGCGAGGGTACCCAGATCCAGCACCTGCCCGCCCGATATCACGATCCGGGCGCCATTGGGCGGCACCGTCATGGCCTGTTGCGGCGATGCGGGTTGTGGGATGCGGTGTTCGCTGAAATAGTAAAGTGCCATGGCGCCGCTGATCACCGCCAGAAGCCCCAGCAGCAATCTCATCCTGGCGTGGCGCGAAGGCGCCGCTGTCGCCGCTTTTTCTTCCCCGCCGTCGCGCTGTTCCAGCAGCTCGCGCGCCAACCGCGCCGGATCACCCAGGGCGGCGACCGTATCGTCCTCGGACTTGCCGGTGGCAGCCGCCTCGGCGAAATGAAACTCATAGTCCGAGGCGATCTCCTCGATCTCCGGCTGCGGCAGGGCCGCCAGCCCTTCCCTGAGTTTCGCCATGAAGCGCGCGCGGCTCATTCGTCGTTCCCCAGGATATCGGCCAGCGCGGCCTTGAAGGCCTTCCATTCGGCCCGCTTGGCCGCCAGGGCGCGATGTCCGGCCTTGGTCAGCTTGAAATAGCGGCGCGGCGGGCCGGAATCGGAGTCGGTCAGATAGGTGTCCACCAGCTCGTCCTTCTGCATCTTGCGCAGCAGCGGATAGACCGTGCCTTCCGCTATTCCGATGGTCTCCGACAACCGGCTGGTGATCTGATAGCCATAGCTGTCCTTCTCGGCCAAAAGGGTGAGCACGCACAGTTCCAGGATTCCCTTTTTGAGCTGGATATGCGTGCTGTCTGTCACTGTGCCGCGCCTGCCTCGAAGCCTGTATCAGTCCCGGTCCCGGGCGCGCTCGCGTTCGCGCCGGTCTTCCTCGCGCTCGCGCTCCCGTTCGGCCCGCTCCTGGGCGCGTTCGCGCTCGCGCTCCTCCCGCGCCTGCTGCCGGTCCCGCTCACGTTCGCGCTGGGCCTGTTCGCGCTCGCGCTGCTGGGCGCGCAGTTCGTTTCTCTTCTCCGGTCCCGCCAGTTCGGTGGTCTTGCCGTCGGGCCCGACCAGCAGGACGCGGCCGGAGCCGGTGCTGGCATAGGTGCCGCTCCTGGGTTGCGAGGCCACCCGCACTGTGCCGGAGCCGGTGAGGGTCGCGGTGATGGTATCCACCTTGCCGATAATGGCGTTTCCGCTGCCGGTGACGGTGATGGTCGCGTGATTGTTGATATCGCCGACATCGGCGTTGCCGCTGCCATTGATGCCGATCCTTGCCTCACCGGCGTTGAACTGTCCCAGTCGGGCGCGCCCGGCTCCGTTTACTTGCAGGCTGAGGCGCTCGGCCTTGCCCTGCGCATTGACGTTGCCGCTGCCATTGACGGCGATATTGGCATCGCCGGCGTTCATCTGGCCCAGATTGGTGCTGCCGGAACCGTTCACCTGCAAATTGAGGCGTTTGGCCTGGCCCTGGACGTTGATGGCGCCGCTGCCATTCACCTGCAGCTCCAGCGTGTCGCGCTGCAGCCGTCCCAGGTCCATGGTGGCGCTTCCCGACAAGGTGAACTTGTCCAGCGTCACGCCCTGCACCAGGATTTCCACCTGCGCATCGCGGCGGTTGAAATTGAAGTTGAAGCCCGGCGTGTCGCGGCGGCGGATGTCGCCGCCATCGACCTCGATGGTCCCGACGATGGCCGGATCGCCGGTGACGATGATGCGGGGCGCCCCGCCCGGCTCATAGCGCAGATGGCCGGGGCCACCATAGGAGAGGGCGTTGCCGCCCTGCCAGGCCCATTCGCGCCGGCCGGACTGTTCCACCGCGGGCGCCTGCGGCGTGAAATTGTCCCAGCCATTGCCTCGGTTGGACTGGGCCTGGGTCGGCGCCATCGCCAGCGCCAGCAGAATGGCGCCCGCCGCGCCTGTGATTCCGAGCCGCATGTTTTCCTGCCTTTCAAGGCCGACCCATGCGGGGCAGCCTGACTACTGAGTAATGAATGGTACTATACATTGAACACTACCGGCGTCAAGCGGCATGGAAAGGCGCGGGCATCCGACGCTTGCTAGAACCGCAGGCTGATGGTGGCGCCGCCGCCCGGCGTTTCGCCGATCGCCACGCTGCCATTGTGGACGGCCGCGATCTGGCGCACCAGCGACAGGCCGACGCCGCTGCCCTGCCGCTTGGTCGTGAAGAAGGGCACGAAGACCTTCTCCCGCATCTCGGCGGGAATGCCGGGACCGTTATCGCTGACCGACAAAGTCACGCGCCCGCCCGATTCCGGCGCGGCGCTGAGCGTGACGTGGCCGCCTTCCTTCAGCGCCTCGATGGCGTTGCGCACCAGGTTGATCAGCGCCTGGTCCAGCAGGTCCATGTCGGCGGTGATCTCCAGCGTCTCCGGCTCGATCTGAAGCACCAGGTCGATGCCGCGGGTCTTGAGCTCGTCGGCCAGCAGCCGCTGCAGCCGCGAAAACACCCGCCGTACCGGCACGCTGTCGAGCCGCGCCACCATGCGCTTGGTCAGGCGGCGGTGGTTCTGCACGAATTGCAGCAGGCCTTCGCTGCGGCGGGCCAGGGTTTCCAGCGCCTCGCCCGCATCCGCCAGCCCGGCGCGGGCCGGATCATCGAGGGGCAGCGCAGCCAGGGTTTCGCCGACATGATCGCGCGCGGTCGAGGCCAGGGAGGTGATCGGGGTCAGCGAGTTCATTACCTCATGCGCCATCACCCGGATGACGGTCTGCCAGGCCGCCAGTTCCTGGGCGCTCAACTCGCTTTCGATGTTCTGCAGCGAGATCAGCCGGCGATGGCGGCCGCGCACCGTCACGTCGGTGGCGCCGGCCTTGAGCGGCAGCACGGCATCGCCGCGTTCCATGCGGATGATGGCGCCATCCCCGGGCTTCAGCATTTCCAGCCCGGCGGCGAAAGCCTCGCCATAGCGGGCGAACTCGCCGCGCCGCGTCACCGCCTCGCCGAACAGCCGCCGCGCTGCCAGGTTGAGCAGCAGCACGCCGTCGTCCTCGTCCACCGCCAGCAGCGCCACCGGGATATGCGCCACCAGGCTTTGCAGATATTGGGCCTGCTCCTCGCGTTCGGCCCGGCCGCGCCGCAGCTGGTCCAGCACCCGGCTCATGCTGGCGCCCAGTTCGCGGAAGGAGCGGTCGCGCGTCAGCCCGGCAAAGCCGACGGAATTGTCGTCGAAGGCCACGGCGTCGAGGAAGCGCGCGACTTCCTGGCCGGTGCGGCTGGCATAGCGGACCAGCACTGCCACCTGCGCCGCCGCCGCCAGGGCACAGAGCAGCATCGAGAAGTACCAGTTGGTGTTGGCCACCATCCAGGCCAGCGCCATAAGCGTGGCCAGCAGCATGCCGGCCCGCAGCACCACGCCAAGGCGGAAAGCGTTAGAGACCATATTTCTCCATCCGCCGGTACAGCGAGGTCCGCGTCAGGCCCAGCGAGGCGGCGGCGCGGCTGACATTGCTGCGGTGCGTTTCCAGCGCCCGGATGATGGCGGCCTTCTCGATCTCGTCCAGCCGGGCGGTCTCGGCCGGGGCCGGCGGCGGCGCGGCGTCGGAGAGCGGAAAGTCGGCCGGCTCCAGCAGGTCGCCTTCGCTGAGGATCACCGCCCGTTCCACCGCATGGCGCAGCGCCCGGACATTGCCGGGCCAGGACCAGTTCACCAGCCGCTCGATCAGGGCGGCGGAAAAGCGCCGCGGCGGCAGATTGTATTTCTGGGCGTAATGGGCGGCGTAATG
>CAZYGO010000163.1:0-4793 GCA_964647455.1 uncultured Rhizobium sp. | reverse complement strand
AGAGCGTCACGCGCCTGCGCCGCCACGTCCAGCAGGATGGCGCCGTCGCCCTCCACCAGCAGGAAATCGAATCCGATCTTGCCCTGCGGGCTGAGCAGGGCGGCGTAAAGCCCATGCCCCGGCGCCAGCTTTTCCACATCGTTGCTGATGAGGTTTTGCAGGAAACTGCGCGCCTGCGGCCCGGCAAGGCTGATCACGGCACGGTCGGTCAGGCGACACGGTTCCATGCCCCTGAGGTAATGCGGCTTGCCCGGAAAGCCAAGCGGGGTTACTCAGCCTTCCATGACCGATAGTTTCGACCTCCTGATCCGGGGCGGCATCGCCGCCACGCCCAATGGCATCGCCCAGGCCGATATCGTCTTGGTGGCGGGCCGCATCGCCGCCATCGGCAGTTTCCCGAATGCCAGGGCCGCCGAGATTTTCGAGGCGAAGGGACTGCATGTCCTTCCCGGCGTGATGGATACCCAGGTGCATTTCCGCGAGCCCGGCAACGAGCACAAGGAAGATCTTGCCACGGGCGGACTGGCGGCGATCCTGGGAGGCGTCACCACCGTCTTCGAGATGCCCAACACCAACCCGCCCACCACCGATGCGGCGGCGATCGAGGACAAGCTGGCCCGCGCCAGCGGTCGCATGCAATGCGACCACGCCTTCTATGCCGGAGCAACGCCGCAGAACATCGCGGAGCTGGCGGCGCTGGAACGGATGCCCGGTGTCTGCGGCATCAAGGCGTTCCTGGGTTCCTCCACCGGTACGCTGCTGCTCAACAAGGAAGCGGACATTCTGGCGGCACTGAAATCGGGCCGCCGCCGCGTCGCGGTCCATTCGGAAGACGAAGACCGTCTGATCGCGCGCAAGAAGTTCGCCGAGCCGGGCAAACCCACCTCACATCCGGTCTGGCGCGACGCCGAGGCGGCGCGGCTGTCCACCGAACGGGTGCTGCGCCTGGCGCGGGCGGCGGGCCGGCGCCTGCATGTGCTGCATGTCACCACCGGCGACGAGATTCCGCTGCTGGCCGCCGCCAAGGACCTTGCCACCGCCGAGACCACGCCCCAGCATCTGACCCTGTCGGCGCCGGAATGCTATGAGCGCCTGGGCAGCTATGCCCAGATGAACCCGCCCATCCGCGACGAAAGCCATCGCCTGGCGCTGTGGCAGGCGGTGCGCGAAGGCGTGATCGATGTGATCGGCTCCGACCATGCGCCGCACACGCGCGAGGAGAAGGACAGGGAATATCCCAATACGCCGTCCGGCATGCCCGGCGTGCAGACCCTGGCGACGATCCTTCTGGACCATGTCAACAAGGGCAATCTTACCCTTGAGCGCTTCGTGGACCTCACCGCGTCCGGACCGCAGCGCATTTTCGGCATTGCCGGCAAGGGCCGTATCGCCCGCGGGTATGACGCCGATTTCACGATCGTCGATCTGGGCCTGACCCGGGAGATCACCAACGCCTGGATCGCCTCGCGCTGCGGCTGGACGCCGTTCGACGGCATGAAGACCAAAGGCTGGCCGGTCGCCGCCATCCTGCGCGGCCGCACCGTGATGCGCGATTTCGCCGCCACCGGCCCGGCCATGGGCGAGCCGGTGCGTTTCGTCGAGACGCTGCCTGCGGCCTGATATCGACTTGTCAAGATTGACCCGCCGCACGAATTGGGGTGGCTTTGCCGCCGTCCTGCCGATCCCTTTTCCACCAGAAGGCCGTCCCTAAACCAATGGACTATCTCTGGCTGATCTTTTCAGGCGTGGCGATGGGGCTGGTCGCGGCCGTGCCGGTCGGGCCGGTCAACATCATCTGCATTCGCCGCACCTTCGCCTTCGGGCCGCTGAATGGCTTTCTTTCCGGCCTGGGCGCGGCGCTGGGCGACGGCGTCTTTGCCATCATCACCGGCCTGGGCCTGACCTGGATCGCCAAGCTGATCGAAGGCTATGCCGCGCTGATCGAACTGGGCAGCGGCATGACCATGGTGATCTTCGGCATCAAGACCTTCCTGGATTCCCATGAGCCGCAGCTGGCCGAGGACAAGGAAAGCGACAAGGCCGGGGCCTCGCTGCTGGGAGCCATGGCCTCGACCTTCGCCCTGACCGTTACCAATCCGGCCACCCTGATCGCCTTCACCGTCATGTTCGGCGGCCTGGGCGGGCTGGCCGGCGGGCCGGGAACCTTGAGCGACGCCGGGCTGGTGGTGGCGGGGGTGATCGGGGGGTCGGCCGGCTGGTGGCTGGTCCTGACCACGGTTATCGGCCTGTTCCACGCCCGAATCGACGCCCATCGGGTGATGCTGATCAACCGGGTCTGCGGCCTGATGGTGGCGATTTTCGGTCTTGCCGTGCTGGGAAACCTGGCCTGGAGCCTGGTGCGGCACGGCTGAACGACAGCATAAATTCGCCAAAAATCTGGAGTTCCTTTCGCCAACGCGGTATCCCCTTGGGGAAGCGGGGATATGGCCGCCGAAAGGGATTTTTCATGCGGGCAAGGACGATTTTTGCTGCTGTTCTCGGGGTGACGCTGCTGGCCCTGCCGGTGGCGGGCCAACCCGGCCGCGACCCGGCGGAGGAAGCCGAACGCAAGGCCGAAGCCGCCCGGCTGGCGGCCGATCCGGCCCTCAGCCCGCAGGCCAATGCCGCGTTTCTCGCCAACAACCTCAAGCAACCCGGCGTGCTGAAGCGGCCCAGCGGCCTGCAATACAAGATCCTGCAGAACGGCTTTGGCCGCCACCCCGGCCCCGCCGACACGGTGCAGGTCTATTACACGGGCAAGCTGATCAACGGCAAAGTCTTCGACGGCACCTCGCCCGGCCTGCCGGCCTATCTGCCGATGACCAAGGTTGTGACGGGCTGGGTCGAGGCGCTGCAGCTTATGCGTGAAGGCGATCACTGGACGATCTGGGTGCCCGCCACGCTCGCCTATGGCGCGCGCGGCACCCCCGACGGCAGCGTGCCGCCCAACCAGACGCTGGTCTTCGACCTGCGGCTGATTTCCACCAAGTCGCCGCCCCGGGCGGGTACCAGGGAATGCGCCGCCGACGCCGAGTGCGCGGCATCCTCGCAGCCGCAAGACCAGCAGTGAGTTCGCTGCTCGCGCTGGCACGGCGGTTGTGGGCGGCGCTGCCGCTCGATCGCGGCCAGTTGCGTATCGCCGTTGCGCTCACGCTCGTGGTCTGTGCCAGCGTGCTTTACTGGGTCAGCCGCGACCGCGCCGTGACGGCGCCGGACTGGGACGGCCAGGTGCGCGGCATCGCCTACAATCCCAGCCATCTCTTCGCCGAACGCCAGCTCAAGAACATCACCGCCGAGCAGATCGACCACGACATGGCGCAGCTCTCCAGGCTGACCGGCCATATCCGCACCTACACCGTGGCCGGGGGCATGGACCAAGTGCCCCAGATCGCGCGGCGCTACGGCATCACCGTGTCACTGGGCATCTGGATCAGCCCCGATCTCGTCCAGAATGACAAGGACATCGACCTGGCCATCCGCACGGCGCAGGCCAACCGCCGCAATGTCGATCGCGTCATTGTCGGCAATGAATCCCAGCTCTTCGGCTATGTCGGGCACGACCAGCTCAACGCCTATATCAAGCGCGTGCGCGCCGCCCTGCCGGCCCGCATCAAGGTGACGACGGCGGAGACCTGGTCCACCTGGCTGATGAATCCGGAGGTGGCGCAGAATGTCGATGTCCTCACGGTGCATCTGCTGCCCTATTGGGAGAACGCCGATATCCGCGGCGCCATCAAGTCGGCGGACAACTGGTACGCGGCGGTGGAGCAGGCCTTTCCCGACAAGCCCATCGTGGTGGGCGAGGCCGGCTGGCCCTCGGAAGGCCGCACCCGCGGCCGCGCCGAGGCGTCGGTGGCGAACGAGGCCTATTTCGCCCGCGCCTTCGTCCAGCACGCGATGGAGAAGGGCTGGGACTATTACCTGCTGGAAGCCTATGACCAGCCCTGGAAGAGCGTGAACGAGGGCAAGGCGGGCCGCTACTGGGGCCTGTTCGACGCCTATGGTCATCCCAAATTCGCCTTCACCGGCCTGGTCCGTACCTTCCCGGAATGGCGCGGCTATGCCCTGTTCGCCGCCGTGCTCTCGCTGCTGCTCGGCCTGTTCGTGCTGGGGCGGATGCCGCGCGTGCGCCAGACGGGTTATCTGATGATGGGTGGGCTGATCGCCCTGATCTCCACCGGCCTGCTGCTGCTGATCGAGGCGACGGCGCTGGATTATATCGACCCCACCGATATCGGGGCGCTGATCGCGATGTCGCCGCTGGTGCTGCTGGCCTGCGCCATCATCCTGACCGAAGGGATCGAGCTGGCCGCCAGCATCTGGCGGGTGGAGCGGCGGGCGGTGCCGGCGATCGTGCCGCTGGCGAGCCAGCGCGTCTCGCTGCACATTCCCATCCACAACGAGCCGCCGCAGATGGTGATCGAGACCCTCGATGCGGTGGCGCGGCTTGATTACGACAATTTCGAAGTCATCGTGCTCGATAACAACACGGCCGATCCGGCGGTGTGGCGGCCGGTGGAGGCCCATTGCCGCGCCCTCAACGCGGCGATGGACATTCCCCGCTTCCGCTTTTTCCATTTCGAGCAGCTCAAGGGCTTCAAGGCGGGGGCGCTGAACCGGGCGCTGGCGCTGACCGATCCCGCCGCCACCCATATCGCCGTGATCGACAGCGACTACCAGGTCGAGCCCTTCTGGTTGCGCCGCGCCGTGCCCTGTTTCGCCGCCCCGGCCGTGGCGCTGGTGCAGGGGCCACAGGATTATCGCGACGCCGGCCAGAACCTATTCAAGACCAT
>CAZYGO010000162.1:0-2840 GCA_964647455.1 uncultured Rhizobium sp. | reverse complement strand
ATGGCGGCGGCGGGCGATGCCGGGGTGGACCGCGCCCTGGAAATCCTCAAGGCCGACCTCATCCGCACCATGAAGCTCTTGGGCGCGAGCACGGTCGCGGACCTGACCCGCGACCTGGTCGCGCTCAAGGCGGGCTTCCGGATCGACTGACATGACCCGCCCCGCCATCAACATCTCGGACCTGCGCGAAGCGGCGAAGAAGCGCCTGCCGCGCGCCGTCTTCGACTATCTCGACGGCACCGCCGATGACGGCGTCACCGGCCGCGACAACATCGCCGCCTTTTCCGAAGTCGTCTTCCAGCCGCGCCAGGCGGTGACGGTGGCGCCCGATCCCTCGGTGCGCGTGCTGGGCACAGACCTTGCCGTGCCCTATCTGCTGTCGCCGGTCGGCTATTGCCGCCTCTTGCATCCGCGCGGCGACTATGCCGCCGCCGCCGCCGCCCGGCGCGCCGGCACCGGCTTCATCGTCGCCACCGGCGCCGGCACGGCGATGGAAGATGTGGCGCGGGAAAACGACAAGACCTTCTACCAGGTCTACAAGATCGGCGGCCGCGCCTGCGCCGAGCGCGCCATCGCCCGCGCCCAGGCGGCGGGGTTGAAGGGCCTGTTCCTCACCATCCACACGCCCGTCAGCGGCAACCGCGAGCGCGATCCCAAGAACGGCATGGGCGCGCTGATGGGCCGTAAATGGCTGCCCAAGCTGCCTTACGTGCCCGAGATCATGAGCCACCCGCGCTGGCTGGCGCGCTTTGTGCTCGATGGCGGCACCCCACCCATGCCCAATGTGCGCGGGCCCGACGGCAAGGCGCTGCCCGCCGTGGATGTGGCGGACGCGCTGGCGCAGGCCAACATCCTGTGGGAAGACCTGGACTGGATCAGGAAGCTTTGGAGCGGCCCGATCGTCATCAAGGGCGTCATGACCGCCGCCGACGCGCAGCGCGCGGTGGATGCGGGCGCCGACGGCATCAGCGTCTCCAACCATGGTGGGCGCCAGCTTGACGGCGTGGCGGCGACGCTGCGCGTGCTGCCGGGCATCGCCGAACAGGTGAAGGGCAAGACCACCATCTTCCTCGACAGCGGCATCCGCCGCGGCAGCGATATCGTCAAGGCGCTGTGCCTGGGGGCGGACGCGGTGCTGGTGGGGCGCGCCTATGCCTATGGCCTGGCGGCGGCGGGCGATGCGGGCGTGCGGCGGGCGCTGGAAATCCTCAACGCCGATATCATGCGCTCGATGAAGCTTCTTGGTGCGGCGACGGTGGCCGACCTCAAGCCGGAGCTGGTGCGGTTGCCGGCGGATTTTCGCGTCGACTGATCACCAGCCCTTGTCGCCAAAGTGAGCGGAATAGAGCGGCCCGGCTTCCTGGCGGATGTCGGCGCCCAGCCTGGCGCCCAGCGCCATGGCCGCCTCCATCGTCGCGGGCGCATCGCCTTCGCGCCGCCAGCGATGCTTGCCGTCCGGCGTCAGCACTTCGCCGATGAAGGAAAGATGCCCACCCTGAACCTGCGCCAGCGCCGCGATCGGCGTGCGGCAGGAGCCGTCCAGCGCCGCCAGGAAGGCGCGCTCCGCCGCCGTGGCGAGATTGAATTCGGCAATGTCCAGCAGCTTCAGCTCCGCCAGGGCATGGGCGTCGCCCGCCCGTGCCGTGATCGCCAGCGCGCCCTGCGCCGGAGCCGGCGGCATCACCGCCACCTCGACGATGCCGGCGGCATGGCGTTCCAGCCCCAGCCGCTTCAGCCCCGCCAGCGCCAGGTAGGTGGCGTCGAAAGCCCCGCTCTCGATTTTCGCCAGCCGGGTTTCCACCCGTCCGCGCAACAATTCCACCTTCAGGTCGGGCCGCTGGTGCAGCGTCTGCGCCTGCCGCCGCAAGGAGGCCGTGCCCACCGTGGCGCCGGCCGGCAGGTCGGCCAGCCGCCTGGCCGTGCGGGCGATGAAGCCGTCGCGCGGGTCCTCGCGGGCCGGCACCGCCGCCAGCACGATGCCGTCCGGCAGCCGGGTCGGCAGGTCCTTCATCGAATGCACGGCGCAGTCGATGCGCCCGTCCAGCAGCGCCTCGTCGAGTTCCTTGGTGAAGAGGCCCTTGCCGCCGGCCTCCTGCAGCCGGCCCTGCAGCCGGTCGCCGCTGGTCATGAAGCTCTGGATGCTGTCCTCGCCCAGCCCCAGCATCGCGGCTACGGCTTTGGCCTGCGCCATCGCCAGGGGGGAACCACGCGAGCCGATTTTCATGTCCACTCCGCGCCCATCACTTCCATTCAGCCAAAGGCGGCATGGAGGAAAGAATGCTCTCGACATTGCCGCCGGTCTTCAGCCCGAAAGTGGTGCCGCGGTCATAGAGCAGGTTGAACTCGACATAGCGGCCGCGCCACTTGGCCTGCTCATGGCGTTCGGCCTCGGTCCAGCTTTCGCCCATGCGGCCCTGCACGATCTGCGGATAGACCTTGCGGAAAGCCTCGCCCACCCCTTGCGTGAAGGCGAAATCGCGCTCCCAGTCGCCCGACTGGTGATGGTCATAGAAGATGCCGCCAACGCCGCGTGGCTCGCCCCGGTGCGCCAGCCAGAAATATTCGTCGGCCCATTTCTTGTATTTCGGATACCAGCCGGCATCGAAGGGATCGCAGGCCGCCTTCATCGCGGCATGGAAGGTGACGGCGTCGGGATGGCTTTCGCTGCGCGCCGCATCCAGCGTCGGGTTGAGGTCGGCGCCGCCGCCGAACCAGCTTTGGGTGGTGACGATCATGCGGGTGTTCATGTGCACGGCGGGCACGCGCGGATTCTTCATGTGCGCGATCAGGCTGATGCCGCTGGCCCAGAAGCGCGGATCGTCCGCGGCGCCCTTCACCTG
>CAZYGO010000161.1:0-3311 GCA_964647455.1 uncultured Rhizobium sp. | reverse complement strand
GAGATGAGTGGCAGCGACATCATCGCCTGGTTCGCCAGTCGCACACCCGCCACCAGCATCGGCAAGGTCCGGCTGGGCGAGGCGCTGATCGACGCCGGCCAGACCAGCAAGGGCCGCGCCCTGGTGCGCGAAGGCTGGGTGGGCGGCAGTTTCGATCCCGCCACCGAGCTGGCGATCGTGACCAAGGACGGCAGCTTCCTCACCCCGGCGGACGACCGCAACCGGCTCGACAATCTGGTCTGGCAGGGCCAGACCACGGCGGCCAAGCGCGAACTGGCACGCGTCAGCGGCAGCACCGTGGCGGCGAAGGCGCGCATCGCCCTCACCGGCGGGCTGAAAGCCGCCAAGGCGGCGCTGGCCGCGGCGGCGCATTCGGACGATCCGGCCCTTCTGTTCGACTGGTCATCGGCGCTGCGCCGCGACAACCGCGACAGCGAAGCCCATGCCATGCTGCTGCGCGTGCCGGCGGGCGCCATGCTGAAGGAACACGCCGCGCGCTGGTGGACCGAGCACAACATCCAGGCGCGCGACGCCCTGACCGCCGGCGAGCCCGCGATGGCGCTGCGGCTGGTCCGCCATGCCGCCCTGACCGGGGGCGACGACTATTCCGAGGCGCAGTTCCTGGGCGGCTTCATCCAGCTCCGCTTCCTGAAGAATGCGAAGCTGGCGCTGCCCTGGTTCGAGCGTATGGAAGCGGCGGTGGGCCGGCCAATCTCAAAGGCCAAGGCGCAGTACTGGCAGGGCCGCGCCCTGGAAGCCTCGGGCGACAGCGCCGCCGCCCTGGCGCAGTACCAGAAGGCGGCCGCCCATCCCGAAACCTTCTATGGCCAGCTGGCCCTGGCCAAGACTGGCGAGCCGCTGCATCTGGATGACGCCGCCCTTGAGGCGGCGCCGGAGAGCGAACTGGAATCCTCCGCGCTGATGCCGGCGATCCGCATCCTGGCGGAACTGGGCCAGGAAGCGGACCTGCGACTGTTCCTGGATGCCGAGGTCGCCGCCAATGCCTCGCCCCGCCACCTCAAGCGGCTGATGATGGCGGTGACGGCCTGGGGCTATCCGGAAATCGCCGTGCGCCAGGCCAAGATGCTGGGCTATGGCGGCAGCCTGGTGCTGGCCTACAGCCATCCGGTCATTGCCCTGCCCGCCTTCAGCGGCGCCGGCACCGCGCCGCCGCCCGCCCTGGTGCTGGGACTGATCCGCCAGGAATCGGAATTCGATCCCTATGCCGTTTCCAGCGCCGGGGCGCAGGGCATCATGCAGGTGATGCCGGCCAATGTGCGCAACCAGTCGCGGGTCGCGGGCCTGCCCTACCGGCCCGATGGGCTGCTGGGCGACACGAGCTATGCCATCCAGCTGGGGATGAGCGAATTCGCCGGCCACCTGGCGCGCTACAATGGGTCGATCATCCTGGCCATCGCCGCCTACAATGCCGGGCCGACCAACGCGGCGCGCTGGATAAAGGCGCTTGGCGATCCGCGCCTGCCCGGCGTGGATCCGATAGACTGGATCGAGCGGATACCCTTCCCCGAGACGCGCAACTACGAGGCGCGGGTGCTGGAGAATACCGGCGCCTACCGGGCGCGGCTGGCGGGCAAGGACGTGCCGGTGCAGATATTGGCGGATCTCTATGCGCCGGGCGCGCCGCCGTCGGCCACGGGTCCATAGAAACGAAAACGCCGCGTCAGACGCGGCGGAAAATCAGCTTTTGAAGATGTTGAGCCACTCGCGGGCGAGCTTTTGCGCCTGGGCGATCTGGCCGGGGTTCATTTCCTCGGCGATCTGGTTGCGCCAGCGCTTGGCTTCCTCGATGCCGCGCACCGCCGCAAGGTTGAACCATTTGTGCGCCACGACATAGTCGGCCGGAACGCCCTGGCCGTTTGAATAGGCCAGGCCGAGATTGTAGAGCGCTTCGGCGCGGCCCGCCTTCGCGTCCTGCTCGAACTGAGCCAGGCTGTCCATGTCGATGCACGCCACGTTGGTCTCTCCTCACGACCGGCCCTGCGCGCGAAGAACCCTTCTTCGTGCAGGGGTATCGTGGCGCGGGATAACTAAGACGCGGTAAACGCGCGTTAGTCATAATCGCTAAGAGCGGTTAGGGATGGTGAAGGAAGAGCTAACGCCATCGAGCCGCGCCGCCCAGCCCGCAGCCTCCGACCTCCTTCCCCCGCAAGCGGAGCGATGAGCGGGAAAGGTGACGCAGCAAGGTGTTTGCGGAGCAAACCCGAGCTGCGGCGAATGGGGGCTATCAATAAAGCAGCGTGTCCGCGTCAGCGGGCACGCTGCCCGAACAGAACCTTCTTGTCGGCATCGGTCATCGGCTTGCGCAGTTCCCGGCCCAGCGCGATGGCGCGCTGCACGGCGGGACGCTGCGAGAGCCGCTCGAACCAGGCGGCGAGGTGGGGAAATTCGTCGAGCTTCTGGTACTTCAGGGCCGAGCGGATCCAGGGGTAGCAGGCCATGTCGGCGATGGAATAGGCACCGGCCAGGTGCCGGACCTTGCCCAGACGGGTGTTCATCACCCCCATCAGGCGGTGGACCTCGTCGGTATAGCGCTTCTTCGGGTATGGCAGGTCCTCCGCGCTGTAATTGAGGAAATGGTTGGCCTGGCCCGCCATGGGGCCGAGGCCCCCCACTTGCCAGAACAGCCATTCCTCCACCGCGATGCGCGCCCGTCCCTGCTGCGGATAGAAACGGCCGGTCTTGCGGCCGAGATATTGCAGGATCGCACCGGATTCGAAGACCGAGACCGGACGGCCGCCCGGGCCTTCCGGGTCGATGATGGCCGGCATGCGGTTGTTGGGCGATATCTTCAGGAAGGCGGGGGCGAACTGCTCGCCCTTGTTGATGTCCACCGGCACCATTTCATAGGGGGTGCCGGTTTCCTCCAGCAGGATGCCGATCTTGTGGCCGTTCGGGGTCGGCCAATAGAAGAACCGAAGGGGGCGGGGGGCTTTCCGGGACCGGCGGAGGGAAGCCTCGCTGGTCTTTTTCCGGGTCTTGGCCGCCATGGTCAGCTCCGCCTTCGGTTGCCGGATTCAGATGGGCGATAAGGCGGGCGCGGGCAAGCCCTAAAAGCAGCTTGGCCGCGGACCCTTTCGGGAGCCGCGGCCTTCGCTTTATTCATCGGATGCTCCCGGATGAACCAGGGACCCGAGAAGAACTAACTGACCTCAGGTCAATTACTTCTTCTTCTTGGCGGCCTTCTTCTTGGTCGCCTTCTTCTTGGTGGCCTTCTTGGCCTTCTTCTTCGCAGCCATGAGTACAACTCCTCTATGTTCGTCCGGGTCCGAGCGACTCATCGCCGCCCCCCA
>CAZYGO010000160.1:0-6739 GCA_964647455.1 uncultured Rhizobium sp. | reverse complement strand
TTGGCGGCGACCGGCGTGGCCACGAGCACGGTCAGGATGCCGATCAGGATCGAGGCGATGGCGGGGGCGGTCGCGGCCAGCCATACCGGCACGGCGTTGGAGCGGCCCAGAAGCACGGTCAGCCGCTCGAAGAAGAAGACGCCGAAGCCGGCGGCGACGGAAAACAGGATCGCCTTGGCCAGGCCGCCTTCGCGGGGCGGCCGCAGCGAGAAGCTGGCGGCCATGAAGACCATGGCGGCGAACAGCGCCGGCAGGGCGCAGAGGCTGAAGAAATAGAGCCGGTAGCGCACGGCCGAAAAGCCCGCCGCCTGGTTGGCGCGGATGAAGGCCGGCAGTTGCAGGAAGGAAAGCGCCTCCGGCGCCACGAAGCTTTCCTGGATCTGGGCCAGCGTCAGGGTGGTGGGAAGCTGGATCGTGTCGTGGTGGCGCGGCACCCCGTCGGTGCCCGAGATCCAGGCGTCGCGGATCTGCCAGACATGGTCGCCCAGCTGGGCCGACCGCGCGCTGATGCGGCCGGTGAACTTGTCGTCGCGGTAGAGGAAGACCAGCACATCGTCGAGATGCTCGCCCTGGCCGGAGGCGGTGACGGCATGGATCACCGATTGCTGCCTGCTATCGCCCTGGCGCAGCCAGACGCCGTTCTCCGAGACCGCCAGCTGCGAGGCCTGGCCCTTGACGTAGCGCGCTTCAAGCGCGGCGAATTCGGAGAACATCTTGGCGGCGACCGGCGTGGCCACGAGCACGGTCAGGATGCCGATCACGACCGCCACGCTCAGTGCCGGCATAAGGAAATCCCAGGCCGAGACGCCGGCGGCGCGGGTCGCCACCAGTTCCTGGCTGCGGGCGAGCTTGAGGAAGCAGGAGACGCCGCCGCCCAGGATGGCGAAGGGCAGCATCTGCTGGCCCAGTTCCGGCAGCTGCAGCACCGCCATGCCGATCACCACCATCGTATCCACGCCATGGCCGGCCGTGCGGTTGAGCAGGTTGACCAGGTTGATGGCGAAGGCCAGGGTCAAGAGGCCGCCATAGACGATGCCGACCCAGGCGAGGAACTGCCGCGCCAGATAGCGGTAGAGCGTCCAGGACCAGCTCATGCCGCGGCCTCGCGGGCGCGGGCCCGCCGCGCCAGGATCGCGGCGGGGCTGTAGCCGCCCAGCACCGCCATCGCCGCCAGGCAGCCCGCCACCGGCACCACATAGAAGAGCGGCAGCAGCGCGATATGGTTCTGCGCCAGCCCGGCGACACCCGCCCCCGCCAGGTAGAGGCTCAGCGCCGCCAGGGCGCCGCCGGTCAGGCGCAGGAAGCGCGAGCCGCGCTGGCGCCGCCCCCGCGTCACCGCCGCCAGCGCCACCAGGGCGAAGGCGAGGCAGTAGAGCGGCTGGGAGAGGCGGTAATGTGCCTCGGTGGTGAAGGTGTCGCGGATGCGCTGGGTCAGGCCGGGCTCGGGCGGCCACAGCAATTCGGGCAGGAAGCGGTCGGTGGGGCGGCGGATGGTGTTGCGCGCCTGGGTGACGAACTGGTCGAGATTGAGCTGGTAGCTCCTGAAGCTGAGATTGGAGAGCTGCATGCCGGTGCCGCTCTGCAGCGTGCCGTTGATCATCAGCAGCCGCGCCCCCGCCGCCGTCTGCAGGAGCTGGCCGCTGTCGGCGATGAAGGTGATGGGGCGGCGCACATCGCGGCCGTCATGCACCAGGATGCCCTTGAAGCTGCCATCCTGGTTGATCTGCTTGATGAAGACGGTCAGGCCCTTGGTGCTGGTGTTGAACTGGCCTTCGTTGAGCAGGGCGGCGGCGACATCGGCGTTGATGTCCACCTTCTTGGCGTTGAGGGCGCGCTGGCCCGCCGGCGCCAGATACATGTTGCAGAGATAGGTGAGGCCCGCCACCAGCACCCCCACCGCCAGCACCGGCACCGCCAGCTGGCGCAGGCTGAAGCCGGCCGACGCCATCACCACCAGCTCGCTGTCGCTGGACAAGCGCTGCAGGGCGAAGAGGCTGCCGAAAAGGAAGGCGAAGGGCAGGATGATGGTCAGCACGGTCGGCAGGTAAAGCAGCGCCAGGTAGAGCAGGGTGACCGCCGACTGGCCGTGATTGATCACCACATCGAGCAGCGGCAGGATGCCCACCACCATCCAGATCATGCTAGTGAGCAGGAAGGCCAGCATTGCCACCGGACCCAGCAGCTGGCTGAAGACGTAGCGGGACAGGCGCGGGAGCCAGCGGCCGCGGGCGCGTGGCCGGACGGTTTGCGGCGCATGGGGAAAGGCGCCCGAGATCGCCATCTTTCGTCCGACTCCCAATTCGCCCTAAACTAGCATCCTGTATCGCCCCTCCGCCAACCGCCCTTCCGGGAGTCCCTGCATGAACATTACTTTCGCCGCGCCCGCGTCTGTCACCGCGGGCAGCTGGGTGGTCGGGGCCGTGGAGGGCGGCGCCCTTCTACCGGCTGCGGTTAGCGCCGACAAGGCGAGCGGCGGGGCGCTGTCGCGCGCCCTGAAATTCACGCGTTTCAAGGGCCAGGCCGGCCAGATGGTGGAGGTGCTGGCGCCGGCGGGGATCGCCGCCTCGCGCCTGTTGCTGGTGGGCCTGGGCAAGCCCGAGGCGCTGGACGCCAAGGTGCTGGAAACCATCGGCGCCCAGGTCACGGCCCGGCTGCTGGCGGCCGGCGAGAGCAGGGCCAGCTTCCAGATCGATGTTCCCAAGGGCGCCAAGGTGAAAAAAGGCGAGATTGCGGCACATCTCGCCTTCGGGGCGAAGCTGCGCTCCTACGCCTTCAACCAGTACCGCACCCGGAACCTGGACGAATATGCCCAGAAGCTGGCGGCCATCACCGTGCTGACGCCCGATCCGGCGGTGGCGCGAAAGGCCTATGCCGGGCTGGCGGCTGTGGCCGACGGCATCTTCCTGGCGCGCGATCTGGTCAACGAGCCGCCGAACGTTCTGTATCCCGAAGACTTCGCCCGCCGCGTCCGGGCGAAGCTGGGCCGGCTGGGCGTCAAGGTCGAGGTGCTGGGCGAAGCCGAGATGAAGCGCCAGGGTTTCGGCGCCCTGCTGGGTGTCGGCCAGGGTTCGGCGCGCGACAGCCAGCTTGTCGTCATGCAGTGGCAGGGCGGCAAGAAGAGCGTCAAGCCGGTGGCGTTCGTCGGCAAGGGCGTCTGTTTCGATTCCGGCGGCATCTCGCTCAAGCCCGGCAGCGGACTGATGGGCATGAAGGGCGACATGGGCGGCGCGGCCGCCGTCACCGGCCTGATGCTGGCGCTGGCGACGCGCAAGGCGAAGGTCAATGCCGTGGGCGTGATCGGGCTGGTGGAGAACATGCCCGGCCCCGACGCGTTGCGTCCCGACGATGTGCTGACCTCGCTCTCCGGCCAGACCATCGAGGTGCTGAACACCGATGCGGAGGGACGGCTGGTGCTGGCCGACGCGCTGACCTACACCCAGCGCCGCTTCGCGCCGAAATTCGTCATCGACCTCGCCACCCTGACCGGTGCCATCGTGGCGACGCTGGGCTTCGAGCATGCCGGCATCTTCTCCAATGACGATGGGCTGGTGCGCAGGCTGCTGGCGGCTGGAAGCCATACCGGCGAGCGGGTATGGCAGCTGCCGCTCGATCCCTTCTACGACAAGATGATCAAGTCCAAGATCGCCGACATGAAGAATATCGGCGGGCCCAATTCCGGCGCCATCACAGCTGCCCAGTTCCTCAAGCGCTTCGTCGAGAAGGATACGGTGTGGGCGCATCTCGATATCGCCGGCGTCGCCTGGCAGGACGGCGAGCAGAAGCCGCACGTTCCGAGCTGGGGCACGGGCTGGGGCGTGCGCCTGCTGAACCAGCTGGTGGTCGAGCACTACGAGTGAGGCGCGTTTGCCGAAGGCAACGAAATGGTCCCGTGGACCATTTTGAGCGACGAACGCCGCGCCCTGGAAGAGGTGCTGCCCGGCCTGGTGGAGAAATCGCGGGCGCGCGGCTGGAAGGTGCTGATCCGCTGCGACACCGCCGACCGCGCGGATGCGATCGACACGCTGCTCTGGACCTATGACGAGCAGAGCTTCTTGCCCCATGCCCAGCTGGGCGATGGCGAGGCGGCGCGCCAGCCCGTGCTGATCACGGTGGAGGAGGGCAATCCCAATTCCGCCCAGATCGCCTTCTATGTCGGCGGGGCGCTGCCCGCCGGCTGGGACGGCCTTGAGGCGCTGTCACGCATCGTGCTTCTGTTCGACGGCCGCGACGAGGCGGCGTTGTCCGCCGCCCGCGCCGCCTGGAAGGATGCCAGGGCGGGCGGCCATGACGTTACCTACTGGAAGGAAAGTCCTTCCGGAAAATTCGAAAAACAGAACTGAGGCATTCCTTGTTTTCGCTTGAGACCATCGCGTTCTTCCTGATCGACATCGCCCTGGTGATCCATGTCATCCGCAGCGGCCGGTCCATGATGTGGTTCGTGGCGGTGGCGATCACCAACCTGCTGAGCAGCGTCTGGGGCCTGATGGTGCTGGCGCATTTCGGTATCTGGATCGCCTATCTCGCCATGGCCGTGATTCCGGATTTCTTCGGCGGCCACAGGATGCGGCTGTTGCGGGCCAATCTGAGCAAGGCCGCCGATCCCGAACGCGCCTATCGCGAGGCCAAGCGCGACGCCGAGCGCATCGGCTCGGTCGATGCCAAGCGTGCCTTGGCCGAGGAGAGCCTCAAGCGCGGCCTCTTCGCCGACGCCATCCGGCTCTATGAAGAGGCGATGGGCGGGCCGCTGGGCGGCGAGGACCCCACCCTGATGAAGGGGCTGGGGCGGGCGAAGCTGATGGCGGGCGAGCCGGCCGAGGCCGAGCGGCTGTTCATCCGGCTGCACGAGATCGATCCCGCCGCCTTCGATGCCGAGGTCGAGTTCGACTATGCCCGCGCCCTGGAGGCGCTTGGCAAGAACCAGGCCGCGATCCAGCAATATGAAAGCGTGGTGCCGCGCTATTCCGGCGAGGAGGCCAAGGTGCGGCTGGGCCTGCTGCTGGAAAAGACCGGCCAGCTTGAGCGGGCGCAGCAGATTTTCCGCGACGTGGTGGAAGCGACGCGCGATGCGCCGCGCGCCTATCGCTCGCGCCAGGGCGAGTGGATCAGGGTGGCGAAGCAGCACCTCAAGGGCTAGCTGTCGCCCTTGCGCCGCGCCAGTTTCGCCAGCGTCGCGGTCTGGCGGTGCCATTCCCGCGTCGGGATGGCGGGCAGGCCGCCGATCACCGCGCCATCGGGAATGTTGTGGATGACGCCGCTCTTGGCAGCGATGCGGACGCGGTTGCCGATCACGACATGGTCCTTCACCGCCGCATGGCCGCCCATCATCACATAGTCGCCCACGATGGTGGAGCCGGCGATGCCGACCTGGGCGGCGAAGACGCAGCCCTTGCCGATACGCACATTGTGGGCGATGTGGATGAGGTTATCGAGCACGGTGCCGTCGCCGATCACGGTGTCGCCCAGGCTGCCGCGGTCGATGGCGACATTGTTGCCGATATCGACGCGGTTGCCGATCACCACGCGCCCCAGCTGGCTGATCTTGGTCAGGCCGGTGGGGGCCGGCACGAAGCCGAACCCTTCGCCGCCGATGGCGGTGTTGGCGGCGATGGTGACCTGATCGCCGATCAGGGCGTGGCTGATGCTGCAATTGGTGCCGATGATGCAATCCTCGCCGATCACGACGCCGGCGCCGATCACGCTATTGGCGCCGATGCGGCTGTGCGCGCCGATGCGGGCGCCGGACTCGATCACCGCGCCGGGCGCCAGCTCGACGCCATCGCCCAGCACCGCGTCCTGCGCCACATGGGCGCCGGGGTGGCGCAGGCGCGTGCTGGCGGCGCGGGGATAGAACATCCGCCCGATGCGGGCGAAGGCCAGGCGGGGATCGTCGCACAGCAGCAGGGCGCAATCGCCATGCGGCAACGCGCCAAGCTTGCTGCTGGTGACGATGGCGCCGGCGCGGCTGGCGGCGAAGGCGGCAGCGTGGCTGGCCTCGCAGAAGACGCTGAGATCGGATTGCCCGGCCTGGCACAATTCGGCGACGTCATGCACCTGCATGTTGCCGCGCTCGGGCTGTTGCAGCAGGGCGCCGACTTCGCCGGCGATGACCGCAAGTCCGAAAGGCCCTTGCGACTGGAAAAAACGCTTGTCCGCCACGACGCCCCCTACTCCAGGGGGTGACGGTAGCAGGATCGGGTGGGAAAGATAGCGTGGCGCGAAGTTGTGGCTTTTGCGGCGCGGCCGGACTCAGGATTGTGCCATTGCAGCATCGTAATCTTCCTGCGCCGCCAGCCAGGATTTTTCCGCCGCTTCCAGCTTGCGCGCCGCATCGGCGCGCTTCCTGGAGACGGCGCTGCCCTTGGCCGGATCCCGGGTGAACAGCAGGGGATCGGCCAGGCTCTTGTCCAGCTTGGCGATCTCGGCCTGCAGGGTGGCGATCTGGGCCTCGGCGGCCTCGACCTTGTCCTTCAGCGGCTTGAGATTCTGGCGCCTGCCGGCATTGCTGCGGCGCGTTTCCTCCTTCGCCTTCGGCGCTTCCTCGACGCGGCGGGTCGGCTTGTTGTCGCCGGTGAGCAGGAAGCGGCGGTAATCGTCGAGATCGCCCTCGAACGGCTTCACCTTTCCGTCCGAGACCAGGAGCAGGGTTTCGGCCGTGGCCTCGATCAGGCGGCGGTCATGGCTGACCAGGATCACCGCGCCGTCGAAATCGTTCAGCGCCGTAAGCAGTTCGTTGCGGGCG
>CAZYGO010000159.1:0-3525 GCA_964647455.1 uncultured Rhizobium sp. | reverse complement strand
ATTGTTGCGGATGTCCCAGATGCCGTTGGGATAGCCAATCATTGTTATGTCTTCAATTCCACCAAGCCCGCTCAGGACCTCACTGGTTGGAATTAACGTTTCGCCCAATGGTAGAAAGAAAAACTTCTTTCCAGCTTGCTCCGCTCCATTGAGAAGTGGCGCCATTGGAAAGACAGCAAGATCTACGTTTGGATCAGGATGCTTTAGCCAAAGTGATTCAAAGTTGTCTAATTGAATGTGCTCATAGGATCCGACAACAGGTTCTCCCGCATCATCGCGCTTTGTAAGGACAAAGGTCCCTCTGGTGCTGCCGTTAATGACGTGCTTGTTAGTCACGATCAGAGGAATGCTTGCGTTCTCATCGACTTCGAATGAGAAGAAAAAACCAGTGCCTGTCGAAGTTTTTCCGTTTTGTAGTAGGCATTCAAGCCGAACCGTCGTTTGCATAAGCTTTTCAGCAGCTGAAAGCACGAGCATGTCTCCTAAAGGGCCTAACGCCTGAATTAAGCCGACCCGCGAAGCGGGTTCGGCTTGAATGAATTGTTAGGCCGCAGACGGGGCACTGTGAACACACCGCAGATCAGACCAACGACCACCTGAGTCTAAGCAAGCATCCGAGGCGATGAACTCACGGATGTACGGGAAGGCTGTAAGAAGAACTGCTGCCGCCAGTGCAACTACAGCATAGCGGTTGGCAGGGCGGTCGCGGCGCAGCAGGACAAACAGACCGGCACCCGCCAAGAAAGATGCGGCAGCCCAGGCCAAACGGCTGCCTGCGACAAATAGCCAGCCGTCTGGGTTGGGTGAAGGCGGCCCGCCCGCGACCCATGCGGCAAAAACGGCACCGTTGAGCTGCAAGAGGCCCCAGACAATCCCGGCGATCAGGAGAATCCATCTGAGCATCTTGCGGAAGTCTCTCATGCGGCCTAACGCCTGAGTTAAGCCGCGCCGCGAAGCGGCGTCGGCTTGAATGAATTGTTAGCCGTCTGACTCAGTGGCTCCACCTTGAGGCTCAGGCGTATCAATGGGCTCTGAAACCGGTGCGGTTGGGACGCGAGCGCGAATTTTTACACACAAGTCTCGAGTTCTGGATCTTGTGCTACGCCATAACTGAAAAAGAACTAGTGCTGCGAAGATTCCAACCACCGTGAGCACAGTAAAGACGGCGAATACATATACGGACTTTATCTCAACGGTGAGTAGGGTGGTGAGAAATGAGAAGCCTATTGAGATGAAGAAAGTTGCAAAGTTTGCGTACGTCGAGCTAGGCGAACCCTGCTCAAGAAGCTCTAACTCATAATCCGTTATTTCATAGAGCGAGAGCGAATCAACAGGGCCTCTGACAATTCGTAGCTTTATAGAACCTTCCAATGGAGAGTTCATCAGAGGTTCTCCTTGAGCCATTCGTTCTTGCACCTGGAGTTGCGCCATGCCGCCTCAACGCCAGACTTGATCACGAACAGGCGGTCATTTGCATCCATGTACTGGGTGAGGTGTGTTCTTATCTCCACAGCGCTCTTCTGCGTGACGACAGCCCACACAGACTGATTGATCTTGGCCCATTTCGTGTAGGTCTTTAGGGCAGAGTAGAGCTCCTCGTAATTTTTTCCTGGAGCTAACAGATCGTAAGAAATGATGTAACAAGCCATGCTTTTTCCTCAGCTAGCGATGTTCTCACACTGACGGCTAACGCTGGAATTAAGCGGCGGCGAAGCCGTCCGCTTGGATGACTGGTTAGGTGTGCGGGCCACGATTTTTGCCAGCGCCACCGACGATTGCTAACACGAGACCGATACTGCCTGCCGCGAGAGACCAGATGATGCTGATGCCAGCTTTGACGTGAAGTTGCCACAAGGCGATAGCGCTGACGAAGATGAGCAAGCCGATGGTTTCGGCCGCACCCAAAGGCCTGTTGCCAGCTTGATAGAGCCTACCGTCATCGCGGTTGATCCACTGTCTGAGCTTGGCAAAGCGACTCATTCTTGGACACACCTAACGCCTGAATTTAGCGGCGCGCGTAACGCGTCCGCTGGAATGAATAGTTAGACCTCACCAAACTCGAACTTGCCGGGACCTAACCATACGATAGTCGGGATGGCGCCGACGACCAGATGTTGCGACCGAAGATGTTGAAAAACTGCTGCAGGATGCCAACCTGGGCCTGCTGCAGCAAATGGGATGGCCAACGATTGCAACCGGGTGAGGAGTATTGCCAGCTCCTCCTGCCCTGAATAGGGCAGTCGCGCCTCCGCCTGGTCTTGAGCTATGACCAACTCGGGAAACTCACTGGCGAGACCCGAAGGCGGGTTTGCAACTGAAACGTGTTGTGGAAATACGAAGTTTACGAAGGGCTGCATGTGAGGTCTAACGCCTGAATTAAGCCGTGCCGCGAAGCGGGTTCGGCTTGAATGAATTGTTAGGCTTTACGAGCCAGTCAATGAGCTTCTCGTGTACGCGATACATAGGGCAGTTGCCTGGCGTAATGTCTGTGATGAACTCATGGCGCGAGAGATGTAAAACAGCTGGATGCAAATCTGGATGCTCGTCTGTGTGAAACTCGAAGCATGGCTCGGAGAGGAAACCAATCATAGTCCCGCTCTCTTTGACGAAGAATGCTCGAACGTTTTTACCCTCCGGGCTTGTGAACGCCTGACGCATGTCTGCGATCACTGCCGGAAACCGAGTCTCAATGTCTTGCCAAAGCTTAGCCTGCTCTTTGGCAATTTTCTTGTCGCGGCGAGCATCGGTGTATTTGTCAGCCAAATAGTTGCCAGCCGCCCCAGTGAGGGCACCGACCAAAAAACCGAGAGATAGCGACAGTATGTCCATGTATGGCCTAACGCTTGAATTCAGCCGCCGGCAGCCCGCGTAGCGGGATGACAGTCGGCTGCAATGAACTGTTAGGCCGCATTGATCTTTACTCACGCAGCTGTGTGGAGAGACCTTGTTTGATGTCCTTTGTTCGCCGCCCCTACGATACGAGTTGTCTTGAGTAGTCAGCTAACGCATTAGTTATTCTCTTGATTTCATGAATAGCCGCCTCCGACTCGATGTCTTCGACTGCGTCTAGCCGGTCAGCAAGTGAGCGCAAGTTGATCGCTGCCCGTTTGCAAGATTCGACTGTCATGGGCATGTTTATCCGCTTCTGAAATTGAGGCGACACGTGGACCCCCTGAGTGGCCTAACGTTTAAGGTGAGGGGCGCGGAGCGTCCCTCTCGACCGTAATGTTAGGCCGCGGCGGCAAAGTGTTTGACGACCTTGCAGTTTGATGGGGAGCCGGAATGAATCTTGTGCAGGAGCCAGTAGCCGTATGCCTGAGAAATACCGAATGCGAACTCAAAGGCAGCAAAAACCCAAACGATGGGAGAAATGCTGAAAACTAAGAGGTAGTAAACCTGCCAGAAAAAGAACAGGCCGCGAGCGACAGAATCGAAAGCACCGAAGATCGGATCAGGGCGCCAAATGCGAAGTGCGGACCACACAAGAACTAAGCAACCTAGAAGATTGACGAAGAAGATGTGCAT
>CAZYGO010000158.1:0-2917 GCA_964647455.1 uncultured Rhizobium sp. | reverse complement strand
CTGCCCGGCTGGAACGACCTGTCGGTGGCCGGCAAGCGCCTGAGCGTTGCACCGGCCGGGACCGGCTGCAGCCATTATTGAGGTTTTTGATGGCCCCCTTTCCGGGTCTCGTAACGCTTCGACATCAGAAGCTTGAACCGTTATAGACGCCGCCAAATGGCAAGCGTCGCCCTCATAGACTATGGCTCCGGCAACCTGGCCAGCGCCGCCAAGGCCCTGGCGCGCGCCGCCGAGGCGACCGGCCATGAGATCGTGGTCACCGCCGATCCCGCCGCGGTCAAGGCGGCGGAGCGGGTGGTGCTGCCCGGCGTCGGCGCCTTCGCCGACTGCATGCGCGGGCTGTCGGCCGTGCCCGGCATGGTGCCGGCCCTGCGCGAGAAGGTGCTGAAGGAAGGCGCGCCATTCCTGGGCATCTGCGTCGGCATGCAGCTTCTGGCCACCGTGGGCAAGGAATTCGGCGAGCATCTGGGCCTGGGCTGGATCGCCGGCGAGGTGGTGAAGATCGAGCCGAACGATCCGTCGCTGAAGATCCCGCACATGGGCTGGAACGAACTCACGATCCTGCGGCGGCACAAGCTGCTGGAAGGGATCGAAAGCGGGGCCCACGCCTATTTCGTGCACTCCTATCATTTCGTGCCCGCCCTGCCCGACGACCTGATCGCCATCACCGAATATGGCGGCACGCTGACGGCTATGATCGGCAACGAAAACATTGCCGGCACCCAGTTCCATCCGGAAAAGAGCCAGGCGACGGGCCTGCAGCTGCTGTCCAACTTTCTCAAGTGGAAGCCATGATCCTATTCCCCGCCATCGACCTGAAGGACGGGCAGTGCGTGCGCCTGAAGCGCGGCGTGATGGAAGACGCCACCGTCTTCAACGACGATCCGGCGGCGCAGGCGCGCACCTTCAAGACGCAGGGTTTCCAGTGGCTGCACTGCGTCGATCTCAACGGCGCCTTCGATGGCAGGAGCGTCAATGCCGCGGCCATCAAGGCCATCCGCGCCGCCATCGACCTGCCCATTCAATTGGGCGGCGGCATCCGCGACCTGGCGGCGGTGGACGGCTGGCTCGCGGCGGGCATCACCCGCGTCATCCTGGGCACCGCGGCGCTGACCGATCCGCAATTCGTGAAAGAGGCGGCGCGCAGATTTCCGGGCCGCATCGTGGTCGGCGCCGATGCCAAAGGCGGCAGGATCGCGACCCAGGGCTGGGCCGACGTCTCCGACCTGACGCCGGTGGACCTGGGCAGGCGTTTCGAGGACGCCGGGGTGGCCGCCATTCTTTTCACCGACATTGACGGCGACGGGCTGCTGAAGGGCGTGAATGTGACGGCGACCGCCACCCTCGCCCGCGCCCTTTCCATTCCGGTGATCGCTTCGGGCGGGGTCGGCTCCAACGCCGATATCGAAGCGCTGGCCGCCGCCAGGGAGCCGGGAATCGAAGGCGTGGTGGTGGGCCGGGCGCTGTATGACGGGCGGATCGACATACCCGCCGCCCTTGCCGTGGCGGCCGGCTAAACCCTTCGGGTCAGCCGCCGGGTCAGGTCGTCGAGCTGCTCCAGGCTGGAATAGGCGATCTTCACCTCGCCTTTATCCTCACCTTTATGCACTCTGTGCGTGATGTGAACTTTCAAGCCCAAGGCATTGGAAATACTGGTTTCCAGCGCAGCGATGTTGGGGTCCTGGGGCGGCTTTTTCCCCGGATGGCGCCTGGCGTCCGAACGGCGTTCGGCCTGGCGGACGGTCAGTCCGGCCTGCATCAGTTCGAGGGCCATCGCCTCGGGATCGGGCACGCCTAACAGCGTTCGGGCGTGGCCGGCGGTGAGTTTGCCCTCCCGGATCCAGCCCTTGACCGAATCCGGCAGCTTGAGCAGGCGGATGGTGTTGGCGACATGGGAGCGGCTCTTGCCGATCTCCTTGGCGACATCCTCCTGGGTGCGGCCGAATTTCTGGATCAGGTCCTGATAGGCCTGCGCCTCCTCGATGGCGTTCAGCCCCTCGCGCTGGACGTTCTCGATGATGGCGATTTCCAACGCCTGCTCGTCCGACAGTTCGCGCACCAGCACCGGCACGTCATGCAGCTTGGCAAGCTGGGCGGCGCGCCAGCGGCGCTCGCCGGCCACGATCTCGTAGGTCTCGGGCCCCAGGGCGCGCACCAGGATGGGCGACAGCACACCGACCTCGCGGATGGAGGAAGCCAGATTCTCCAGCGGCTCATCCTCGAAGGTGGCGCGCGGCTGGTAGCGGCCGGGCCGGAGGAAGGCGACGGGCAGGGAGCGGACATCCTTCCTGGCCACCGGCTCGCCCTTCACGGCGGCGACTTCATCGCCGATCAGCGCGGAAAGACCGCGGCCCAGGCCGCGCGGACGCTCATTGGGAGGATTCATGCCGCCAGGCCCCGCATCCGCTCGCGCTGGATCAGTTCACCCGCCAGCTTGATGTAGGCCTGGCTGCCGGGACAGCGCAGGTCATAGACCAGGGCGGGAACGCCATGGCTGGGGGCTTCGGAAATGCGCACATTGCGCGGAATCACGGTGGCATAGACCTTTTCGCCCAGCGTCGCGCGGACATCGTCGGCGACCTGGTCGGAGAGCTTGTTGCGCTTGTCGAACATGGTGAGCACGATGCCCTGCATTTCCAGGCCGGGATTGAGCTTGTCCTTCACCAGCTCGATGGTCTTCATCAGCTGGCTCAAGCCTTCCAGTGCGAAGAACTCGCATTGCAGCGGCACCAGAACCGCGTCCGCCGCCGTCATGGCGTTGAGGGTGAGCAATGTCAGCGAGGGCGGGCAGTCGATCAGGATGTAGGAAAAGGCGTTGCGGCTTTTCTGTTCGCCGGCGCCGGTGACGGCAGATGATCCGCGTGCGGAATATTCCGCGATCGCGTCGCGCAGGATGAAATTGCGCCGCGGCATGTCC
>CAZYGO010000157.1:0-2916 GCA_964647455.1 uncultured Rhizobium sp. | reverse complement strand
CGCGATCCAGCTCCACGCTTTGCCTGAGGTCGCACGCGTAGCGTCCGTACAGGGCGCGCTCGGCGTCGGCCATCTGCTTGGCCGAGGCGGGGGGCAGGTTGTCAGCCGCGGGGCTCGCCGTGGCCTCAGGCGCCGCGGGGCGGGACCTGTGCGCGGCCTGGGCGGCCAGGGGGGTGGCCGCGACGAGCGCGGCAAGGAGGAGGGCGGTGGACTGGCTCATGCGTGACTCCATGCAGGTCGGGTGGGGCGGGGGGCTCCCGGCCCCCGCCGCGCGTGTTCAGCCGCGCTGGTCGATGGGAACGAACTTCAGATTTTCCGGGCCCGTGTAGTTGGCGCTGGGGCGGATGATCTTGCCGTCGATGCGCTGCTCGATGATATGCGCGCTCCAGCCGCTGGTGCGCGCGATCACGAACAGGGGCGTGAACATCGCGGTAGGCACGCCCATCATGTGGTAGCTGACGGCGCTGAACCAATCCAGATTGGGAAACATTTTCTTGATGTCCCACATGACGGACTCCAGACGTTCCGCGATGCGGTACATCTTGAGGTTCTTCTGGTCCTCGCTCAGCTTGAGCGCCACGTCCTTGATGACCTTGTTGCGCGGGTCGCTGATGGTGTAGACGGGGTGGCCGAAGCCGATGACCACTTCCTTGCGCTCGACGCGCGCGCGGATGTCCGCCTCGGCTTCGTCGGGGGTGTCGTAGCGCTTCTGGATCTCGAAAGCCACCTCGTTGGCGCCGCCGTGCTTGGGGCCGCGCAGGGCGCCGATGCCGCCGCAGATGGCGCTGTACATGTCCGACCCCGTGCCCGCCACCACGCGGCAGGTGAAGGTGGAGGCGTTGAACTCATGCTCGGCGTAGAGAATGAGCGAGGTGTGCATGGCCCGGACCCACAGCTCCGAGGGGGTCTTGCCGTGCAGCAGGTGCAGGAAATGGCCGCCGATGGAGTCGTCGTCGGTCTCCACCTCGATGCGCCGGCCGTTGTGGCTGTAGTGGTACCCGTACAGCAGCATGGAGCCCAGGGAGGCCATGAGCTTGTCGGCGATGTCGCGCGCGCCCGGATGGTTGTGGTCGTCCTTCTCGGGCGACACGCAGCCCAGCACCGACACGCCGGTGCGCATCACGTCCATGGGGTGGGCCGAGGGCGGCAGCTGCTCCAGGGCCGCCTTGACGGCCGCGGGCACGCCACGCAGCGACTTGAGCTTGGCCTTGTAGGCGGCAAGCTCGGCGCGCGTGGGCAGCTTGCCGTGCACCAGCAGGTGGGCGATCTCCTCGAACTCGCAGGCCTGGGCCACGTCCAGGATGTCGTAGCCGCGGTAATGCAGGTCGTTGCCCGTGCGCCCCACGGTGCACAGGGCGGTGTTGCCGGCGGCGGTGCCGGACAGGGCCACGGATTTCTTGGGCTTGAACCCAGGCGTCGCTTCAGTCATCTTCTCGCTCTCCAAACAATCGATTGCCAGGGGCCAGGGCCGTGCCGGCACCCACCCCACATTTCACCATATCCACGTCATCCCGCCCGGGGCCGACGGGCGGCATGGCCCCGTCCGCACTGTACCGTCACCCCTTGGGCGTCTTGGCGAACAGGGCGTCGAGCTTGCGCTCGTAGTCGTGATAGCCGATGCGCTCGTACAGCTCCTCGCGCGTTTGCATGAGATCGACCACGTTCTTCTGGTGCCCGTCGCGCCGGATCGCGGTGTACACGGTCTCGGCGGCCTTGTTCATGGCGCGGAAAGCGCTCAAGGGGTAGAGCACCATCCCGACGCCCACGCCGTGCAGCTCGTCCACGGTGAAGAGGGGCGTCTTGCCGAATTCGGTGATGTTGGCCAGCACGGGGACGGTCAGGGCGCGGGTGAATTTTTCGTAGGTGGGCAGGTCATAGGCCGCCTCGGCGAAGATGCCGTCGGCCCCGGCCTCCACGCAGCGCTGGGCGCGTTCCAGGGCCGCGTCCACGCCCTCGACCGCGATGGCGTCGGTGCGGGCGATGAGGAAAAAATCGGCGTCGGTGCGGGCGTCGGCCGCGGCCCTGACGCGGTCCACCATTTCCTGCGTGCTCACGATCTCCTTGCCGGGCCGGTGGCCGCAGCGCTTGGCGCCCACCTGGTCCTCGATGTGACAGGCGGCCGCCCCCATCTTGATCAGGCTCTTGACCGTGCGCTCGATGGTGAAGGCGCTGGGCCCGAAGCCCGTGTCGATGTCCACCAGCAGTGGCAGATCGCACACGTCGGTGATGCGGCGCACGTCGGTGAGCACGTCATCCAGCGTGTTCAGGCCCAGGTCGGGCAGGCCCAGCGAGCCCGCCGCCACCCCGCCGCCGGACAGGTAGATGGCCTTGAAGCCGGCGCGTCGGGCCAGCAGGGCGTGGTTGGCGTTGATGGTCCCGATGATTTGCAGCGGCGATTCTTCGCGCAACGCAGCGCGAAACCGCGCACCGGGGGTGGGGGCGGGGGTGGTCATACGGAAGGGTCCTCGAAAAAAGCGCGGCGCGCCTGCGCGGGCAGGCTCTGGCCCGTGGACCAGGCCCGCTCGAGCAGCCGCCAGTGGTAACGATAGCTGGCGCGGTCGTGCAGCGTGTGACGAAAAGAAATCGGTGCCCACTGGTTGTCGCGGGCCGCGAGCAAGATCTCGGCCGCCTCCTCCACCTCGCGCGGGTCCGGCGCGAAGGCTTGGAGGATGGGGGCGATCTGGTCGGGGTGGATGCTCCACATGCGGGTGTAGCCCAGTTGGGTGGCGGCCGTGCGTGCCGCAGCCTGCACGGCGGCCGGATCCTTGTACTCGGTCACCACGCAGTGTGACGGCGTCTTGCCATGGGCGTGGCAGGCCGCGGCAATCTCCAGCTTGGCGCGCAGCACCAGCGGGTGCTGGAACTGGCCCGCGGCGGTCATGGCGCTGGCCGGGATGGCCAGGTGATGGGCCGAGA
>CAZYGO010000156.1:0-5396 GCA_964647455.1 uncultured Rhizobium sp. | reverse complement strand
TCTGGGCGATCATTGACCATCTGGAAACGCACTATCCGGAACACCCGCTGGCTCCGGCCGACGACGCCGAGCGCCGGGAATCGCTGCGCTGGCTGGACTGGGCGCTGGGTGCGTTCCATGAACAGGTGACGCAGCGCATCGCCTATGAAAAGGGCGGCCAGCGTTTTACGGGCGCGCCGCACCGCCGTGCGCCCGACATGAACCTGATCCGTGCCGGGCGGGAAGAGCTGAAGGTCGCCCTGCCCGCCATTGGCCGCGCCGCCGAGAACAACGGCAACCTTGCCGGACGCGCACCCAGCCTGGGCGACTTCGCGGTGGCGGCGCAGCTTTCGGTGCTGGACTATCTGGGCGAAGTGCCGTGGAGCGAGTTCCCCACCGCGGCGGAATGGTATGTGCGGATCAAGTCGCGCCCCAGTTTCCGCTCGCTTCTGGGCGACCGCGTGCCGGGCCAACCGCCGGCCGTGCACTATGCCGACCTCGACTTCTGACGCCAAGACTTCGATCGTCCGCGAAGCGCTGGCGCTGGGCTTCGACGCCGCGCGGGTGACGCGCGCCGAAGCCGGTCCCGGCCAGGGCGAAGCGCTGGGCGCCTTCCTGGCCGCCGGCCATCATGGCACGATGGCGTGGATGGAAGCGCGGCGCGACTGGCGCGCCGATCCCAGGGCGTTGTGGCCGCAAGCCAAGAGCGCCGTCATGCTGGCGGTCAATTACGGGCCGCAAGGCGATCCGCTGGCGGCGCTGTCGCGGCGCGAGCACGGCGCCATCTCGGTCTACGCCCAGGGCGACGATTATCATGACGTGGTCAAGAAGAAGCTGAAGGCGCTGGGCGGCTTCATCGCGCGGACATTCGGCGCCGAGGTGAAGGTCTTTGTCGATACCGCGCCGGTCATGGAAAAGCCGCTGGCGGCGCGGGCCGGCCTAGGCTGGCAGGGCAAGCACACCAATCTGGTCAGCCGCGGCTTCGGCTCCTGGCTGTTCCTGGGTTCGGTCTTCACCACCCTGGAGCTGGAACCCGACGCCGGGGAAGACGATCATTGCGGAAGCTGCCGCAACTGTCTCGACGTTTGTCCCACCAACGCCTTTCCCGCGCCGTACCGGCTGGATGCGCGGCGCTGCATTTCCTATCTCACCATCGAGCACAAGGGGCCGATCCCGCGCGAATTCCGTGCCGCCATCGGCAACCGAATCTATGGCTGCGACGATTGCCTGGCCGTCTGTCCCTGGAACAAGTTCGCCGCCCTGGCGCGCGAGGCGTCATTGCAGGCGCGTCCGGCCCTGAAGGCGCCGCCGCTGGCGGAACTGGCGGCGCTGGACGAGGCAGGCTTCCGCGCCCTGTTCCGCAAGTCCCCGGTCAAGCGCATCGGCCGCGCCCGATTTCTCCGCAATGTGCTGGTCGCCATCGGCAATAGCGGCAGCGCACCCTTGGCCCAGCCGGCCAGGAGCCTGCTGAACGACGATGCGCCACTGGTGCGCGCGGCGGCGGTGTGGGCGCTTTCGCGCCTGTTGCCGCGGGAAGAATTGCACGCCTTGCGCAAGGATGATCCGGACCCGGACGTCAACGCCGAATGGGACGCGACCCTCAATCCCTGAGGGCGTCGAGTGCGTCCGCCGCTGCGCGCTTCACGGCGGGAGAGCCATTCTTCTGCGCCGCGGCGTAATCGTTGCGGGCGCCGGCGACATCACTCAGATCGCGGCGCAGCAGGCCGCGCTCCAGCAGCGCGCCCGGCTCGCCCGGCTTGACGGCCAGGGCGGCGTTGATATCGGCAAGCGCGGCGCGATAATCCTTCAGGGCGCGAAAGGCGCTGGCCCGCAGCACCAGCAACTCCGCATCACGGCGCAGGTTGATGGCGGCGTTGAGGTCCAGTACCGCGTCCTTCCAGTTGCGCAGCATGGCATCGGCACGGCCCAGATCGGCAAAAAGATCGGCGTCGCCAGCCGAGGTCACCAGCGCCGCGCGCAGGCTGGCGGCCGCCTTGCGGCCATTGCCCGCCAGCAGCCAGGCATTGCCCGCCTGGGCGTAGATCTCGCCCCGCATTCCGGTCGGCGTCGTCGCGGCGCGGGCCAGCGCATCCAGCCGCGTCCCCGCCTCGCCATACCGTTTCAGCCCGACCAGGGCACGGGCGGCGCAATGCTCGGCAGGGGCGCCGCCGCCCGCCTTGCTCCAGCTGGTGGCATCGGCAAGTGCCAAGGCGGCGTTGCGCCCCGCCAGGTCCATGCAGCGGCCATAATGCGCGCTGTCGTCATCGGCGGCGAGCGCCGGCGCGGCCAAGGTGGCCATGGCCATCAGAAACAGGGTGCGACGGAGCATGGCAACAGAATAGACGCACGATCGTGGAAATAGAATGGCAGGCTGGGCTTCATCTGCTAGGGTCGGCGAGGGAGGACGGCATGAAAAACTGGATGCTGGGCGGCCTTTTTCTGCTGCTGGCGCTGGCGCCCGCGCAGGCGCAGGCACCGGGACCCCAATTGCCGCCGCGCGCCGCGCCCACCAGCCGGATCGAAACCAGCGCCCTGCCGGTGATCGACGCCACGCCGGCTTTCGACGCGCACCGCGCCACCGCCGAATATCTGTCCCGCGTCAGCGGCGAGGCACGCGCCCGTTCCGACGCCTATTTCGAAGGCGGCTACTGGCTGCAGCTGCTGGATCTTCTCTACGGTCTGGGCATTGCCGGGCTGCTGCTGTTCGCAGGCCTGTCCACCCGACTGCGTGACTGGGCGGAGGAACGCACCCGTTCCCGCAGCGCCCAGGTCATTCTTTATGGCGTCGGCTACATCACCGCCGTGACGATTCTGGAACTGCCGCTGTCGCTGTATGAAGGGTTTTTCCGCGAACACGCCTATGGCCTCTCCACCCAGAGCTTCTGGGGATGGGCCAGCGATTTCGGCATCAGCTTCGCGGTGACGCTGGTGGCAGGGTTGATCGTCTTGCCCATCTTCTATGCCGCGGTGCGGGCGGCGCGGCGCGACTGGTGGTTGTGGGGCGCCGGCCTGGCGATCGTGCTGCTGATCGTACAGCTGGCGATCTATCCCGTCTTCATCGCCCCCTTGTTCAACCATGTCGAGACCATGCCCGACAGTCCGTTGCAGCGGCAGATCGTGGCTCTGGCCCGGGCCAACCAGATTCCGGCCGATGCGATCTATGTCAGCGACGACTCGCGGCAGTCCAACCGCATCTCGGCCAATGTCTCCGGATTTCTCGGCACCGCCCGCATCACCCTCAACGACAACCTGCTCAGGCAGGGCACGCCGGCGGAAGTGCTGGCGGTCATGGGCCACGAGATGGGCCATTACGTCATGGGCCATGCGACGCGGCTTATCCTGATGTTCGGCCTGGTCATCCTGCTGGGATTCGGCTTCACCGCCTGGGGCTTCGGCGCGGCGACGGACTTCTTCGGCGGCGCCTGGCAGGTGCGCAAGGTGGAGGATGTGGCGGGACTGCCCCTGCTCGCGGCGCTGGCCAGTCTTTTTCTTTTTCTCGCAACGCCGCTCACCAACTCCATCATCCGTACCGCCGAGAGCCAGGCCGATATATTCGGCCTCAACGCCGTGCGCCAGCCCGATGCCTTTGCCACCGTCATGCTCAAGCTCTCCAGCTACCGCAAGCTGGAACCTGGCGCTTTCGAGGAAGCGGTGTTCTATGACCATCCTTCCGGGCGCACCCGCATCCTGACGGCGATGGAATGGAAGAAGGAACATATGCACGACCCCGATATCAGGCTGATGCCGGGCCCGGGCGTTGAAAAATAAATATAGGGCGGGGAAAAGATGAAACGCAGGAACTTCCTGGGGCTGGGCGCCCTGATGCCGGCAGCCCTGCTGTCGCGCGGCGCCGAGGCCCAGCGCGCCGGCTGCAATGCGGTGGTGCCGGCCACCATACCTGTCCGACCTTCCGGCCCGGTGGAGGTTGCCTACAAGGCGCCGCACGGCCAGCCCAACGGCATGACGGCCGGACCCAACCCCGGCGAATTGTGGGTGCAGGATCGCGGCACCGGCCGGCAGGTGACGTTGATCCGCGCCAGTGACGGCAGCGTCATCCGCGAGATCAAGGCGGAAGCCATCGGCCCCAGTGGCATCACCATGGATGACGATGGCACGATGTGGACCAGCGACACCCATGGCGTGATGCTGGTGCATTTCGATGCGAAGGACGGCACCACCCTGGGCAAGTATTTCGTGCCGGGCGCCACCCGCATCTACGAAAAGGTCGGCGACGCGCCCCAGAGCCGCAGCCCGCTGCAGCGGGCTTACCCGGACGAATCCCGCGCGATGGGTGACAATCTGCCCAACAATGAGCGCAACAACACCGGTTCGGGCCTGGGGCCGGGGCGGATCGACCCCAAGACCGATCATTTCTGGAGCGCCACCGGTTCGGCCGGCCTCCTCTGCAAGGGCGACCTGCTGATCGTTTCCAATCTTTCTGCGCGGGCGATCTTCACGATCCGCAAGACCGGCTGGCTGGTGCAGGATGTCTGGCCGACACCGGGCAATCGGCCGCTGGGCCTGTGCTGGGCCGACAGCGCCCGCACCAGTTTCTGGAGCGCCGACGCCAATTTGCAGATTCTCTACCGCTACGACCTGGCGACAGGCGCGATCCGGGAAGGCGTGCAATTGCCGGAAGGTTCGCCGATCCTGCATGGCTGCCAATTGGTCGGCGACCAGATGTATTTCACCGACGATCTGGGCTGGATCTGCCGGTTCAGGATGCCGGGCTGAGGGCCGAGAAGTCGGCACCGAGCCGGGCGAACAAAGCCTTGCAGGCCGCCCGGCAGCCGTCATTCCACTCCGCTGTGAGCGAGGCCGCCAGCGTCGCCTCGCTTTTCAGGATGATGCCGTCGTCCAGCACCTTCAGGCCGTTGTCGCGCAGGGTGGCGCCCGTGGTGGTGATATCCACGATCACTTCCGCCGTGCCGGCCGCCAGCGCCCCTTCCGTGGCACCGGCGCTCGGCACGATGCGATAATCGGCGATGCCGTTATGGGCAAAGAAACCACGCGTCAGGTTGGCATATTTGGTCGCCACGCGCAGGCGCTTTTTGTGCACAGCGGCGTAGGCGGCACAGACGTCATCGAGGTCGGCCATGGTGGAGACGTCAATCCAATAGTTCGACACCGCCACCACGACATCGGCGAAACCGAATCCCAGTCCCTTCACCAGGGCGAGGCGGCCCTCGATCTCCGGCGCGCTTTCCCGCAGCAGGTCCTCGCCGGTGACGCCAAGATGAATATCGCCCGCCAGCAGCGCCGACGCGATCTCGCCGGCGGAGAGCAGCATGACCTCGACGCCCGGCAGGCCGGCGAAAACGGCGCGATAGCCGCGCGCCGTCACCTGTTCCAGCTTCAGCCCGGCGGCGGCAAAACTTTCGTCGCACTTTTCCTTCAGGCGGCCCTTGGACGGGATG
>CAZYGO010000155.1:0-2746 GCA_964647455.1 uncultured Rhizobium sp. | reverse complement strand
GCGCGACCGAGCACATTGCCCAGATGGTCGCGATGATCGAGCAACTGATAGCGGCGGGCCATGCCTATGCGGCCGACGGGCATGTGCTGTTCGACGTCGCGTCCAAGCCCGATTACGGCAAGCTGGCGCGACGTTCGCTGGATGAGATGATTGCGGGCGCCAGGGTCGATGTGGCGCCTTACAAGAAGGGCGCGATGGATTTCGTGCTGTGGAAGCCGTCCGACGCCGGCACGCCCGGCTGGGATTCGCCCTGGGGGCGCGGCCGTCCTGGTTGGCACATCGAGTGCTCTGCCATGGCAAAGAAGTATCTGGGCGAGACCTTCGACATCCATGGCGGCGGCATCGACCTGATGTTCCCGCATCACGAGAACGAGATCGCCCAGTCCGAAGGCGCCCATCATGGCCATCCGCTGACGAGGGTCTGGATGCACAATGGCTTCCTGCAGGTCGAAGGCGAGAAGATGTCCAAGTCGGCGGGCAACTTCTTCACCATCCGCGAGCTTCTCGCCGACTGGCCGGGCGAGGTGTTGCGCTTCAACATGCTGCGCACCCATTACCGCCAGCCGATCGACTTCACCTTTGCGGGCCTTCGCGAAAGCTGGAAAATGCTCGAGCGCTGGTATGCGGTGACCGAGCCGCTGGCCGATCCAGCCCCCGACGCCGCCTTCTTCGAGGCGCTGGCCGACGACCTCAACACCCCCGCCGCCATCGCCTCGCTGCACCAGGCGGGCGATGTGGCGCTGGCCGGCGGCCTGGGCTTTCTCGGCTTCTCCAATGTGCAGCTCCGGATCGCGGCCAAAGTGGCGGCGGCGGACGAAGCGGAAATCGCCCGCGCCATCGAGGCGCGCAAGGCCGCCCGCGCCGCCAAGAACTTCGCCGAAAGCGACCGCATCCGCGACGAACTCCTGGCAAAAGGCATTGTGCTCAAGGACGGTCCCGGCGGCACGACCTGGGAAGTGAAAAGATGAGCAAGGAAAGGCTCTATCTCTTCGACACCACGCTGCGCGACGGCGCCCAGACCATGGGCGTGGATTTCAGCGTCGAGGACAAGCGCCAGATCGCGCTGGCCCTCGATCAATTGGGGCTGGATTACATCGAGGGCGGCTGGCCCGGTGCCAATCCCACCGACACCGCCTTCTTCGGCCAGAAGCCGCCGCTCGCCCGCGCCCGCTTCACCGCCTTCGGCATGACCAAGCGTTCGGGCCGCAGCGCCGCCAACGATCCGGTGCTGGCGGCGGTGCTGAATTCCGCCGCCGACGCGATCTGCCTGGTGGGCAAGGCCCATGGCTACCAGGTGGACGTGGCGCTGGAGATACCGCGCAGCGAGAATATCGAGAACATCGCCCTCTCCATCGCGGCGGTGAAGGAAAGGGGCCGCGAGCCCTTGTTCGACGCCGAGCATTTCTTCGACGGCTACAAGGCCGATCCCGACTATGCCCTGGCCTGTATCCGCGCCGCCCATGAGGCGGGCGCCCAGTGGATCGTGCTGTGCGACACCAATGGCGGCGTCATGCCGGAGGAGGCCGAGCGCATCGTCGCCGCCGTGCGCGAAAGGCTGCCCGCCGCCAAGCTGGGCATCCACGCCCATGACGATACCGGCCAGGCCGTCGCCGTTTCGCTGGCCGCGATCCGCGCCGGCGCGCGCCAGGTCCAGGGCACGCTCAACGGGCTGGGCGAACGCTGCGGCAACGCCAATCTCTGTACCCTGATCCCCAATCTGATGCTGAAGCAGCCTTATGCGGCGCAGTTCGAGACCGGCGTCAGCGAAACCCAGCTGGCGCGCATCACCCATGTCTCGCGCCTGCTGGACGAGATCCTCAACCGCGCGCCGAACCGCCACGCGCCCTATGTCGGCCCCTCGGCCTTCGCCCACAAGGGCGGGCTGCATTCCTCGGCCGTGCTCAAGGATCCGGCGACCTATGAGCATGTGAAGCCCGAATCCGTCGGCAATGCCCGCATCATCCCGGTCTCCGACCAGGCCGGCCGCTCCAATGTGCTGGCGCGCCTGGCCGAGGCCGGCATCCGGCTCGATCCGAAGGACGAGCGGGTGGCGCGGCTGCTCGACGCCATCAAGACCCGCGAATATCAGGGCTATGCCTATGACGGCGCCGAAGCCTCGTTCGAATTGCTGGCGCGCCGCGCCCTGGGCCAGGTGCCGGCCTATTTCGAGGTCGAAAGCTACAAGGTCAGCGTCGAACGCAGCGGCGGCCGCACCGTGTCCGAAGGCGTGGTGAAGATGACCGTGGCGGGCGAGAAGCTCACCAATGTCGGCACCGGCAACGGTCCGGTCAATGCGCTGGACGCGGCGCTGCGCAAGGATCTGGGCAAATATTCCGACCTGCTCAGCGACCTGCGGCTGGTGGACTACAAGGTGCGTATCCTCAGTTATGGAAATGAAGTGGGGGGCACCGAAGCGGTCACCCGCGTCATGGTCGAAAGCGCCGACGGGCAGGGGCGGCGCTGGTCCACCGTCGGGGTCTCGGCCAACATCGTGGACGCCAGCTTCGAGGCCCTGACCGACTCGATCGTCTACAAGCTCCAACGCGATGGGGCGCAGATTTAGCCAAGCGCGCGCCGCGCAGTGGAGCCGCGCGGCGGCCAGCAGCTTCCGACGGATGGGGGTTCAGGAAATGGAAAGCGCTTCCTTCAGCGCCAGCAGCCCCGCTTCCGGCCCGTCCGCCAGGTGATAGAGCTGTGTCACGATCTGCTTGGCGAAGCCCTTGGCGACGATGACGTGAATCATGGC
>CAZYGO010000154.1:0-2676 GCA_964647455.1 uncultured Rhizobium sp. | reverse complement strand
GATGGCGCCGATGGCCACGCCCAGACTCATCTCGATCAGGCTCTGGGTGTGGATGACTCCATTGACCGCGATATGGAAGGAATCGGGCGAATAGAGCGCCGCCCCCGCCGTCAGCACCGCCGCCAGGCCAACCAGCGAATGGAAGGCGGCGACCAGCTGCGGCATGTCGGTCATGGCGATCTTCCTGGCCATCACGGCGCCAATGCCGCCGCCAATCGCCAGGCCCGCCGCGATCAGGCCCCAGGTCAGCGGGTCGCTGACGCCCGAAACCCACAGCGTCGTCAGCACGGCGATCACCATGCCGATCATGCCGTTGCGGTTGCCGGCGCGGCTGGTGGCGGGCGAGGCCAGCCCCTTCAGCGCCAGGATGAACAGCGAGCCGGCGGCGAGATAAAGCAGAGCGGCGATGTCGGCCTGGGACATCCTATTTCGCCTTCTTCTTGTACATCGCCAGCATGCGGGCGGTGACCAGGAAGCCGCCGAAGATGTTCACCGACGCCAGGATCAGGGCGACGAAGCCCAGCCCCTTCGATATCCAGGAGGCGTCGGTCAGCGCCGGCACCGCCACGGCCACCAGGGCGCCGACCACGATCACCGAGGAAATGGCGTTGGTGACGCTCATCAGCGGGGTATGCAGGGCCGGCGTCACGCCCCAGACCACGAAATAGCCGACGAAGACGGCGAGCACGAAGATGGAAAGGCGGAAGACAAAGGGGTCGATCGCTTCCATCGCTCTATCCTTTTAGTGCCGGGTGCACCACGGCCCCATCCCGCGTCAGGCCGCTGCCGGCCACGATCTCGTCATTCCAGTCGATCGCCAGCGCCCCGGTCTTCTTGTCCACGATCAGCGAAATGAAATTGAACAGGTTGCGGGCGTAGAGCGAGGAGGCGTCGGCCGCCAGCGCGCCCGGCAGGTTGGTGGAGCCCATGATGGTGACGCCATGGGCCTTCACGATCTGGTCGGGCTTCGACAGCGGGGTGTTGCCGCCGGCGCCCGCCGCCAGGTCCACGATCACCGAGCCGGGCTTCATGGTCTGGATCATCTCCTCCGTCACCAGGATCGGCGCCTTGCGGCCGGGGATGAGCGCGGTGGTGATGACGATGTCCTGCTTCTTGATGGTCTCGGCGGTCAGTGCCGCCTGCTTCTTCTGGTATTCCTCGCTCATCGGCTTGGCATAGCCGGCCGCGGTCTGGGCGTTCTTGAATTCCTCGTCCATCACCGCGACGAAGGTGCCGCCCAGCGATTCCACCTGCTCCTTGGTGGCCGGGCGGACGTCGGTGGCCGATACGATGGCGCCCAGCCGCTTGGCGGTGGCGATGGCCTGCAGGCCGGCGACGCCGACGCCCATCACCAGCACGCGGGCCGGCGCGATGGTGCCGGCGGCCGTCATCATCATCGGCATGGCGCGGCCATAGGTTGCGGCGGCGTCGATCACCGCCTTGTAGCCGGCAAGGTTGGCCTGGCTGGACAGCACGTCCATGGACTGGGCGCGGCTGATGCGGGGCAGAAACTCCATGGCGAAGGCGGTGACGCCGCGCCCCGCCAGCGCCGCGGGCGCATCCTTTTCGGTGTGCGGCGCCAACAGCGCCGCCAGCACCGCGCCCTGTTTCAACTGGGCGATTTCGCCGGCATCGGGGCCGCGCACCTTGAGCACGATGTCGGCATCGGCCAGCACCGAAGGCGCGACCGTGGCGCCGGCGGCCTGGTAATCAGCATCGGAGATATTGGCGCCGGCACCGGCGCCGCTTTCGACGGCGACCTCAAGGCCCAGCGACTTGAACTTCTTCACGGTCTCCGGCGTCGCGGCTACACGCGTTTCGCCGTCGCGCCTTTCCCTGGGGACTGCGAGTTTCATGCCGCGGCCCCCGCCCGTGACTTAGTGATGGGTACGGAAAAGGGCGAGAAAGACCATGATCCCCATCACGAAGATGAAGGTCCATTTCGATCCCGCGAGGAAGCCGGCATAGGCCTTCTTGTGCTGGCTGATGTCCATGGAACCGGGCTGGTAATCGCCCTGCGAGGAAGTCATGTGCGGAAGGCCCCTGAATGCGAACAGGCCGGGACTATAGCAAAGCGCCCCATAACGGCAACCGCCTTGTTAAGCCTTTGGAAAGGGAATTTTTCCGGGAAATCAAGCAATTGGCTGACCCAAATATGCACAGGCTTAAACGCCGCGTTTACCGGGCGCGTCGCAAACTCGCCTTCGACGATACGAGGCTTGTCTCATCATGGCGCAGACCATTCTGGTTGTGGATGACGATCCGGTGCAGCGCCGGCTGCTGGAGACCGCGATCACCCGCAGCGGCATGACCGTGGTGACGGCGCCGGGCGGCCAGCCCGCTCTCGACCTCATCGCCGGTCCCAAGGGCGACCAGATTTCCCTGATGCTGCTGGACCTCGTCATGCCCGACATGGGCGGGCTGGAGGTGCTGGCCAAGCTGCGCCCGGCCCATCCCGAACTGCCGGTGATCGTGCTGACCGCCAAGGGCGGCATCGATTCCGCCGTCGAGGCGATGCGCGCCGGCGCCAACGACTTCCTGGTCAAGCCGGCCAGCCCGGAACGCATCAGCGTTTCCATCCGCAACCAGCTCAAGATCGGCACGCTTTCCGGCGAAGTGAAGGTGCTGAAGAAGAAGACGTCCAACACCCTGACGTTTGACGATCTCGTCGCCACC
>CAZYGO010000153.1:0-4394 GCA_964647455.1 uncultured Rhizobium sp. | reverse complement strand
CGAAAATCTGCGCGGCAAGCGCTACGCCGCCGCCAATACCGGCCTGACCATCGAGCAGTCGGTGGCCAATACCTATTTCACAATCCTGAAGATGCGCGAGCGTCTTGCCATCACCCGGCAGAATCTCGATCTGTCGCGCCGCCTGCTGGCGATCAGCCAGGCCAAGTTCGCGGCCGGCGTTTCCTCCAACCTCGACGTGCAGCAGGAAACCGCCACCGTCGCCAGCCAGCAATCGCAGCTGCCCGGCCTGATCGAGCAGGAGCGCGAAGCGCGCTATACCCTGGCAATCCTTCTGGGCCTGCCGCCTGAGAATTTCGACGTCAAGGGCCAGAACCTGGACGGCATCGCTGTTCCCACCGTGCAGGCAGGCACGCCCTCCGACCTTCTGCTGCGCCGCCCCGACATCGCCCTGGCCGAGGCCAACCTCTATGCCAGCCACGCCAATGTCGATGCCGCCCGCGCCGCCTTCTTCCCGCAGATCAGCCTGTCCGCCGGCACCAGCTGGAGTTCGCGCATTATCGGCACCCTGTTCGACCCGGCCAGCTTCGCCTGGAACATCGGTTCCTCCCTGGCTGAAACCATCTTCGATGGTGGCGTCATCAACGCCCGTGACCAGGTTGCGCGGCTGCAGCAGGACCAGCAGATCAACACCTACCGCAAGACCGTCTTCACCGCCTTCCAGCAGGTGGAAGCGGCGGTGGGCGGCGCCGATGCGATTTCGCAGCAGCTGGCCCTGATCGAGGAACAGGAACGCGCCTCGATTGAAGCCGAGCGCATTTCCGAACTGCAGTATCGCGAAGGCACCATCGATATCACCACGCTGCTGAACGCGCAGTCCTCGCTGTTCAACGCCCAGATTTCCCGGGTCAACGCCAAGCTGTCGCGGCTGCAAAACAGCATCAACCTCTACATCGCGCTGGGTGGCGGCTGGGACCAGAAGCAGTCGGACGCCGACTACAAGCCCACGCTGGATGTGGACTGGTTCCCGATCCTCGGCCCGCAGTAGCGGCCCCGCGCAAACGACAAGGCCCGCTCCGGCGGGCCTTTTTGTTTTCTGCCGGAACCGTCACGCCGGGACACTCGTTACCGGCGGGCAATCCGCAGGAACCCCGCCCATGCCCGAGGATCACAAGGCCAGGATGCACCCGCGCGCCGACGCGCCGCCCGGCCTGGAAACCGACGGCAGGGGCAATGTCATTCCGTTCGACCGGCGTACCCCGGAAGACCAGATGCGCGCGGCCGAGCGCAGTCTGAAGAATCCCGAACATGAAGCGGAGAGCCCGGCGCCGATGCCGCGCGAGCAGCAGGGCCAGGGCGGCACACCGCGCCAGGACGATCCTGCCGGCCGGCAGGGCGGGCAGCACGACCGGTCAGGGGCGCCCTAGCGCAGCATTCCCGCCTGGGCACGTGGCTTGTACGGCTCTTCCAGGGACCGGCAGTCCTCCGCCGACAGCCTGATTGTCGTGGCGTTGACCGCATCGGACAGGTGCTGCGGCTTGGAGGCGCCGACGATAGGCGCGGAAACACCCGGCCGCTGCATCAACCAGGCCAGGGCCACCTGGGCGTTGGAGACACCCAGGCGCCCGGCAATGGCCTCGACCCGGCGCAGGATTTCCAGGTCGGTGTCGCCGAAGCTCATGTCGAGCACATTGTCGCTCCTGGCCCGGGTGGTTTCCTTGTCCAGCGCCGTCGCCGCCTTGCGGCCGAGGAAGCCCCGCGCCAGCGGGCTCCAGGGGATGACGCCGACGCCTTCGGCGATGCAGAGCGGAATCATCTCCCGCTCCTCCTCGCGATAGACGAGGTTGTAATAGTTCTGCATCGAGACGAAAGGCGTCAGGTTCATCTGCGCCGCCGCCTTGAGGAAACGGGCGAACTGCCAGGCATACATCGAGGAGGCGCCGACATAGCGTGCCTTGCCCGCCTTCACCACGTCATGCAGCGCTTCCACCGTTTCCTCGATGGGCGTGTCGTGGTCGAAGCGGTGGATCTGGTAAAGGTCCACATAATCGGTCTGCAACCGCTTCAGCGAATTGTCGATCGCGGTCATTACCCATTTGCGCGACAGTCCGCGTTGGTTGGGCGACGGGCCCATCGGATTGAAGAGCTTGGTGGCGATCACCACCTCCTCGCGGCTGGCGGCATATTCCTTCAGCGCCTTGCCCGTGACGATCTCGCTGGCGCCGAGCGAATAGATGTCGGCGGTGTCGAAGAAGTTGATGCCGGCCTCGATGGCGGATTTGAAGAAGGGCATGCTGGCCTCCTCGGCCAGCACCCAGTCCCGCCATTTCGGGTCGCCATAAGTCATGGTCCCGAGGCAGATTTTCGAGACCTTGAGGCCTGTCCGCCCCAGCCGCACCATGTCCATGCCGTTTCCCCAATTGCAGGCGGCAATTCTTAGGAGCCACCGCGGCCCGCCGCAATGCGGTGCTGGAACCGGGAACGAGGAACGGGTTGTCAGAAAGCAGTAGAGGCGGGAGCTTTCGCTCTCGCCTCACTGCATCATCAGTGCGCCGGCTCTGTGCATGACCCCGCTAAAGGCCTTCACCCTTCCGACTGTTCGCGACGCACCGGGTGCCGATCCACTTTCGTGGTCCGACCGCCGGCTCCGCGCTGCGCCTGCCTTGCGGCCTTCGCTTCGCGGCCTGCATTGCGGTTACCGCCGCTTGCAGGTCCATCGGCACGGCGTCCTCAGCTTGCGCTTGCTACGCCGCCCCCCCGTGCTCTCCGTTATCCTTGGCTTTCGCCTCAGTCCCGGCAGGGGCCAGAGGTTTCCCGGATCGTTGCGGCGCCCTGAGCATCGGCGCCGTTCCCCGGACCTCATGGGGAAATCCAACACTCGAATCATTTTTCCCGCAAGCACATTTCGAAATAATCCACAAGACGGAACCCGATGGAACTTTTTTGGGCGGACGGGCTTATAGGATTGATGATCTTGGCGGCAATTACCGCCGCCTCCCGAGCGTGCCCGATGACAAGCATCGATTCCGAGGCGCCGGATGCCTGGTTCCGGCTGGAAAAAGGTCGCCTGGAGCTGGGCGGCTCCTGGACCATCGGCGCCAGCGCCAGGCTGGACCGTGACCTGCGCGGCCTGAAGGCCGAAGGCGACGTCGCCATGGATGCCTCGAGGCTGGAAAAGCTCGACAGTTCCGGGGCTTGGCTGCTGCTCAGGACTCGTCGCGCCCTGGAGGAAGCCGGTGCGAAGGTGACCGGGCCGGACCTGGCCGAAAACTACCGCCCGCTCCTGCAAAGCCTGGAGGACGCCAGGCCCGCCAGGCAGGCGCCGGCGCGGCGCGGGCACAAACTCCTCCGCCGCCTCTACCGCATCGGCAAGGGCACCATGCACGCGCTGAGCCAGGCCCGCTCGATGCTGGGCTATCTGGGCCGCGTCACGGTGGAGACCGGCGAGGCCATCGCCAGGCCGAAGCACAATCTGCGCATCGCCGCCATGATCAACCAGATCGAGGAGACCGGCATCAACGCCCTGCCGATCGTGGGGCTGCTCTCCTTCCTGATCGGTGTGGTGCTGGCCTATCAGGGGGTGGACCAGCTGCGGAAATTCGGCGCCGAGGTCTTCACCATCAACATCCTCGGCGTCGGCTTGCTGCGCGAAATCGGTGGCCTGATCACCGCCATCATCGTCGCCGGCCGTTCCGGCAGCGCCTTTACGGCCCAGATCGGTACGATGCGCGTCAACGAGGAAATCGACGCCATGCAGACGATGGGCCTCAACACCGTGGATACGCTGGTGCTGCCGCGCATCATCGGCCTGGTGATCGCCATGCCGCTGCTCACCTTCTTCGCGGACGTGATGGGGCTGATCGGCGGCGCCACCATGTGCTATTTCGACCTGCACATCACCGTGCCGGTCTTCCTGCGCCAGCTGGAGGACGCGGTCTCCACCAACACCTTCCTGGTCGGCATCATCAAGGCCCCGGTTTTCGCCTTCGTCATCGCCCTGGTCGGCTGCTACGAAGGTTTCCAGGTCGAGCGCAACGCAGCCAGCGTGGGGGCGTTGACCACCCGTTCGGTGGTGGAAGCCATCTTCCTGGTGATCGTGCTGGATGCCGCCTTCTCGATCATGTTCTCGGTGCTGGGGATCTGATGGCGGACGAAAGCGACATCGTCATCAAGGTCCGCGGCCTTGTCACCGCCTTCGGCTCCAAGGTGATACACGACCATCTCGACCTGGAGGTGCGGCGCGGCGAGGTGTTGGCCCTTGTGGGCGGCTCGGGCAGCGGCAAGTCGGTGCTGCTGCGGACCATCATCGGCCTCAACCGCCCCAAGGAAGGCGATGTCGAGGTGTTCGGCCGGCGGATCGTCGAGGCCGAGGGTGAAAAGATGCGGGCGCTGGAGATGCGCTGGGGCGTTCTGTTTCAGGAGGGTGCCCTCTTCTC
>CAZYGO010000152.1:0-3662 GCA_964647455.1 uncultured Rhizobium sp. | reverse complement strand
CGGCAGCGCCGAAAGGCTTTCGCCGACGCTGGCGCCATGCACCCAGATCAGGCGCCCTTCGGGGCGCGGCAGCCCCGCCATGCCAAGGCGTTCGGATTGCCGCGCCGGATCCTCCTTGCCGCGGCGGGCGCGCTGGCGCAGCAGCAGCCAGGCCAGGGGCTGCAGCGCATGGCCCAGAAGCGCCCAGGCCCGCAGCGGCAGGGTCGCGGTCATGCCGCACCGTCGAGATTGTGGCGATAGAGTTCGGCGTACAGGCCGTTCTGCGCCATCAGTTCGGCATGGGTGCCGGCTTCCGCCACGCCGCCCCTGTCGAGCACATAGATGCGGTTGGCGTCGAGCACGGTGGAAAGGCGGTGGGCGATGACGATGGTGGTGCGTTCGCGCATCAGCCGGTTCAGCGCGTCCTGCACCTGTCGCTCCGAGCCGGTGTCGAGGGCGCTGGTGGCTTCGTCCAGCAGCAGGATCGGCGCGTTCTTCAGCATGGCGCGGGCGATGGCGATGCGCTGGCGCTGCCCGCCCGAAAGCTTCAGCCCGCCTTCGCCGACGCGTGTGTCATAGCCCTGGGGCAGTTCCATGATGAAATCGTGGGCCGCCGCGTCCTTCGCCGCCGCCGCGATCTCGGCGCGCGAAGCGCCAGGCCGGCCCAGGGCGATATTGTCGGCGACGCTCTCGTCGAACAGGATCGGCTCCTGCGTCACCAGGCCGATATTGGCGCGCAGTGAAGCCAGGCTGACCTCGCGTATGTCCACCCCGTCAATGGCGATCGAACCGGCATCCACGTCATAGAAGCGCAGCAGCAGGTTGAAGACGGTGCTCTTGCCCGCACCGGAGGGCCCGACCAGCGCCACCTTGCTGCCGGGGGCGATGTCGAGCGTGACGCCGGTGAGGGCGGTGTCGGCGGCGTCGTGATAGGCAAAGCTGACATTGGAGAAGCGCACCGCGCCGCCCGATGGCGCCCGCGCCACCTTCAGCGTCCGCGCCTGCGGCGCGTCCAGGATGGTGGGCCTGGCGTCGATTGCGGCGAAGATGCGGCCCGCCGCGGCGATGCCGGTGGCGGCGATGGGCAGCACCTGGCTGATGGTGCGCACCGGCTGCTGCGCCAGGATCATGGCGGCGGTGAAGGCGGTGAAGACGTTGAGGCTGATCTGGCCGTTGATGTGCTGCCAGCCGGCCACGAACAGAACCAGGGCGACGGCGGCGCCCAGGAAGATGTCGGTAAGGGGCGCCGAGGCCGCGCGCAGTCGCACCGCCTTCAGCAGCGTTTTCAGACGCGCCGCCAGCCTCTGGTCCACCCGTGCGACGGTGTATTGCTCGAGGCCGTAGGACTTGACGATGCGCCGGCCGTCGAGCGCCTCCGACAGCACCACCGAGAGGTCGCCGGTCTCCTGCATGCTGCGCGTGGCGGCGCGGCGCATCGAGCCGCCGATCCGCTCCATGGTCCAGCCGATCGCCGGCAGCATCACCAGGATCAGCAGGCCCAGCTGCCAGTCGCTGACCAGGGCATAGCCCAAAAGGCCGATCATGGAGAGGAACTCCAGGAAGATGGCGTTGACGCTCTGGGTGAAGGCGTCGCGCATCAGCGTGGCGTCATAGAGGAAGCCGGAAACGAACTGGCCCGAATGGACGGCATTGAGGGTGGCGAGGTCGCTGCGGATCAGGCTGTTGAACATGTCGGTCTGAGCGGCCGCGACGGTGCGCTCGCCCAGCGAATCCAGCCAGATGCGGCCCAGATAGAGGGTGACGCCGCGCAGCACCATGGCGGCGAAGCCGGCCAGCGCCAGCGGCAGCAGCCAGCGCGCCTGCTGCTGGTTGAAGATGAACTTGACCTCGAAGCTGATCAGGAAGGGGACCGAGGCGATCACCGCCGAGGAGGTGACGAGGCACAGGATCGCCAGCAGCAGCAGCCCCTTGCGATGACGGACATAATCCCGCCAGAGCCGGACGACGACCTTCCAGGCCGCCTGCGGTGGCGGCGCGGGGACGGAACTGGGGGGAACCGGACGCATGCGGTCCGTCCTGTAGCATGGGGCTGACAGGGCCGCGAGGACGAAAAAGCCCTTTGACTACAGTCCTTTAATGATTGTGTGGGTCGTCCGGGTCCATCAGGTGATGGATGTGGACGACGAAATAGCGCATCTGCGCCTGATCCACCGTGCTCTGGGCCTTGGCCGCCCAGGCGGCGCGGGCTTCGGCGAAGTTGGGATAAAGCCCGACAATGTCCACCTTGGAGAGATCCTTGAACTCCACCCCATCGGTCGAAACCAGCTCGCCTCCCAGCACCAGATGCAGCAGCTGCTTCGGCTTGGACTTTTCCTGGGCCATGGCGGTTTCCATTGGATGCGCCGGTCATTGAATCCGACTCCGGCGCGGCTTCTAAGCATTCTTATTGTCGCACCGCAGTGGGCGTCAGGCGGCGTGGCCGCAAAGACGTTCGACGATCTCGGCATGAAGCCGCGGACCGGCCGCCACCATGCTCGCCTGGCGGGCATCTGCCCGATTATAGAGCAGGGGCGCGCCCTGGCGGCCGCTGATGCGCCCGCCTGCTTCGCGCAGGATGATGTCCGCCGCCGCCAGGTCCCAGTCGCGCTTGGCGGTGAGGCTGACGGTGGCGTCGAAGCTGCCATCGGCCACCAGCACGACGCGATAGGCGACGGAATTGCGCGTCTCGACTTTCATTTCCGGCCAGGGTGGGCGGGTGAGCATGGCGCGGTCGCCCAGCATCGCGCAGCCGGTAAGGCCGTGGCAGGCGCTGACATGGATAAGCTCGCCATTGCGCCAGGCGCCGCCGCCCGCCATCGCCTTGTAGAGATGATCGAGCATGGGATTGTAGACCACGCCCGCCACCGGCACGCCCTCCCGCACCACCGCGGCGCAGATGGTGAAGTGCGGGCGGCCCTTGAGGAAGGCGACGGTGCCGTCAATGGGATCGACGATGAAGAGCGTGGCATGGGAAAGCCGTGCCGGATCGTCGGCGCTTTCCTCGGAGAGCCAGCCATAATCGCCCCGCGCCGAGGTCAGCAGGGCCTTGAGATGGGCATCCACTTCCAGGTCGGCTTCGGTGACCGGGCTGCCGCCCTGCTTGCTCCAGCTCTTGCAGCCTTGGTTGAAACGCCGCCGCGCGATCTCGCCCCCGGCGCGGGCCGCCGCTTCCAAAAGGGCAAGATCCTGGACGAGGTCCACATCAGGCTCCGGCGATGGTCATCCCGTCAATACGCACGCTGGGCGCGTTGGTGCCCTGGCGGAATTCGAGGTCTCTGCCCGGCACCAGGCGGGCATACATGTCGGTCAGGTTGCCGGCGATGGTGACTTCCGAGACCGGATAGGCGATGTGGCCCTTCTCGATCCAGAAGCCGGCGGCGCCGCGGCTGTAATCGCCGGTCACCGGATTGACGCCCATGCCCATCAGTTCGGTGACATAGAAGCCGTCCTGGATGTCGGCCATCAGTTCCGCGCGCGTCAGCGTTCCCGCCGCCAGATAAAGGTTGGTGGCGGAGGGGCCGGGCGGACCCGAGGTGCCGCGCGCGGCATGGCCGGTGGTTTCCAGGCCGAGCTGGCGGGCGCTGGCGCAGTCCAGCAGCCAGCTCGTCAGCACGCCGTTTTCGATCAGGGCACGGCGGGCATTGGCGACGCCCTCGCCGTCGAACGGCTTGGAGCGCAACCCG
>CAZYGO010000151.1:0-3571 GCA_964647455.1 uncultured Rhizobium sp. | reverse complement strand
CGCCGCGTGCTGCTCTCCTCGCTGCAGGGCGCCGCCGTCACCGCCATCAGCATCGAGGGCGTGCTGCACGAATTCTCCTCCATCCAGGGCGTGCGCGAAGACGTCACCGACATCGTGCTCAACGTGAAGATGATCGCGCTGCGCATGCATGCCGAGGGCCCCAAGCGCGTGACGCTGCGCAAGCAGGGTCCGGGCGAGGTCAAGGCCGGCGATATCCAGGTCACCTCCGACATCGAAGTCCTCAATCCCGACCTGGTGCTCTGCACCCTGGACGAGAAGGTGGACTTCCGCATGGAGCTGACCATCGCCACCGGCAAGGGCTATGTCCCCGCCGACCGCAACCGCCCGGAAGACGCCCCCATCGGCCTGATCCCGGTGGACAGCCTGTTCAGCCCGGTCAAGCGCGTCTCCTACAAGGTCGAGAACACGCGCGAGGGCCAGATCCTCGACTATGACAAGCTGACTCTCACCGTCGAGACCAATGGCGCCGTCACGCCGGACAATGCCGTGGCCTATGCCGCCCGCATCCTGCAGGACCAGCTCCAGGTCTTCATCAATTTCGAAGAACCGCAGCTGCGCACGACCGAGGAAGCCAAGCCCGATCTCGCCTTCAATCCGGTGCTGCTGAAGAAGGTGGACGAGCTGGAGCTTTCGGTCCGCTCGGCCAACTGCCTGAAGAACGACAACATCGTCTATATCGGCGACCTGATCCAGAAGACCGAGGGCGAGATGCTGCGCACGCCGAATTTCGGCCGCAAGTCGCTCAACGAGATCAAGGCGGTCCTGGCCGAGATGGGCCTGCATCTGGGCATGGAAGTGCCGGGCTGGCCGCCTGAGAATATCGAAGACCTCGCCAAGCGTTACGAAGACCAATACTGATTTTTGAAAGAGAGTAGCTCCGATGCGCCATGGCAATCAGGGACGCAAGTTCAACCGCACCGCTTCGCACCGCAAGGCGATGTGGGGCAACATGACCGCCGCGCTGATCAAGCACGAGCAGATCAAGACCACGCTGCCAAAGGCGAAGGACCTGCGCCCGGTGATCGAGAAGCTGGTCACCCTGTCGCGCCGCGGCAAGACCGACCTGCATGCCCGCCGCCAGGCCCTGGCCCAGATCAAGGACGCCGCCCAGGTGACCAAGCTGTTTGACGTGCTGGCGGCGCGTTATGCCGACCGCAAGGGCGGCTATACCCGCGTGCTGAAGGCCGGGTTCCGCCATGGCGACAATGCCCCGATGGCGATCATCGAGTTCGTGGACCGCGACGTCTCGGCCAAGGGCCAGGATTCGGGCCCGGTCGAGGTCGCTACCGAAGAGTAAGCGGCTTGTAAGGGAGGTTTAATCCCGATTTTTGCCAAGTTTTGCTAGTTTAAGGGGCGGCAGCGATGCCGCCCTTTTTGTTTCGCAAAGGCCGCCCGATGAAAAGAGACCGCCTCGTCATCCTGCTTTCCGCTGCCGTGCTTTTCTGCGCCGGTGCGCTGGCCTACGCCTTTGTCGGCCAGCTCGCCGCCCAGAACCGCGCGCCACGCCCGGTACAGCTGGCTCCCCCCGGCGCAAAGCCGCTGCCCACGCTGATCACCCCCACCAGTATGTCGGAGGTGCAGCTCACCTTCGCGCCGGTGGTCAAGCGCGTGGTCCCCGCCGTGGTCAATGTCTATGCCCGCACTGTGGTGCAGCAGCAGGTCAATCCGCTGTTCGCCGATCCCTTCTTCTCGCAATTCTTCGGCGGCACGCCGGAGATGCGCCAGCGCGTGCAGCAGAGCCTGGGTTCGGGCGTGATCGTGCGCGGCGACGGCGTCATTCTCACCAACAACCATGTGATCGAAGGCGGCACCGACATCGTGGTGGCGCTGTCCGACAAGCGCGAGTTCAAGGCCCGCGTCCTCACCGCCGACCCGCATACCGACCTGGCGGTGCTCAAGATCGACACCAATGGCGAGCGCCTGCCGACGGTTCCCTTTGCCGACTCCGATCGCGTGCAGGTGGGCGACCTGGTGCTGGCGGTCGGCGACCCCTTCAATGTCGGCCAGACCGTCACCATGGGCATCGTCTCGGCCCTGGCCCGCAGTCAGGTCGCCACCGGCGACAGCCAGATATTCATCCAGACCGACGCGGCGATTAATCCCGGCAATTCCGGTGGCGCCCTGGTCACCACCGACGGCAAGCTGGCCGGGATCAACACCGCGATCTATTCGCGCAGCGGCGGCTCCATCGGCATCGGCTTCGCCATTCCCGCCAACCTGGCGCGGCGCGTGGTGGAGAGCGTGGAGGGCGGCGAGGCGGCGAAGGGCGTGCGCCTGGCCTGGATCGGGGCCAATGGCCAGGCCGTGACCAGTTCCATCGCCGCCAGTCTGGGCCTGTCGCGGCCGGTGGGTGTGCTGATCAAGGATATCTGGCCAGGCGGGCCGCTGGCCGCCGCCGGCGTCCACAGCGGCGAAGTGGTGCAGAGCGTGGACGGCAACGATGTCGACGACATGCAGGCGCTGAACTATCGCGTGGCCACCCACCGCCCCGGCGACAAGGTCCGGCTGCATATCGCCAGTGGCAAGAGCGGGCGCGACGTCATCGCCACGGTTTCGCTGCCGCCGGAAAACCCGCCGCGCGAAACCCAGACCGTGGCGGGGCGCAACCCGCTGGGCGGCGCCAAGGTGATGAACCTTTCGCCGGCCTCGGCGCTGGATGTGGGTCTCGATCTTTTCGCCAAGGGCGTCGCCATTGTCGATGTAGACGATAATGGCTATGCCGCGGCCCAGGGTTTCCAGCCCGGCGACATCATCCGCTCCGTCAACGGCATCGAGGTCAACCGCGTCGGCGAGCTGACCCGGGCGTTGAACAGCAGCCGCAGCTGGAACATCGTGATGGAACGCGGCGGACGCCGCGCCACTTTGTCCTTCGCCGGGTGATTCAAGCTTGCGGCGGAAACGCGGCGGCGGATTTGTTCCCTGCCGTGCCGCAGGTTACCGATTGTTGCGCGCGATCAACTCTGTCGACTGAAGATTATTTCATCGCGACCGAATGCAACGTCCCGGCGTTAGCGCCTTGCATGGGGGGCAACCATGCAAGGGATACAGCTTATGAAAAGTTTCATCATTGCCGCCGGTGCGCTTCTTCTTTGCGGGGCTGCCGCTTCGGCGCAAACCACCGACAGCCGCGTCAATCTTTCGATCCTGGGCGGCTGGGCCAGCCATCCAGGCCTGACGCTGGGGACCACGCGCCCCGATGGCGGCGACGGTTTCAACGCCGGTGCCCGCCTCGGCTACGATCTTGGCGGCATCTTGCCCTGGTCGGGCTTTTCGGTGGACGCGGATTACTTCTTCAACCGCGCCGACTACAATTCCGGCTCCGCGGCGCGGTTGGACTCGCACAGCTTCATGGCCGATCTCACCTATCACGCCCCGCTCAACGCTAACTGGAACCTCTATGGCGGCGCCGGCCTGGGCGCTGTGCATGACGACCTGGTCGGCAGCGGCTCCTCCACCGTCTTCGGGTGGCAGGCGCTGGGTGGCGTGGAATACCAGTACAGCCCCACCATGGCGATGTTCGCGGAATACCGCTACCAGAACGCCCATGACG
>CAZYGO010000150.1:0-5397 GCA_964647455.1 uncultured Rhizobium sp. | reverse complement strand
TCGAAGCGCTGGCGGGGGGCCGCGAACAGCGTCTCGGCTTTTGGCAGCACGCGCGCCAGCTGCGACAGGTGGCGGCGGCGCTCGGCCATGCCCTTGGTGAAACAGCGCAGGGCGCGGCGCTCCAGCTCGGCCACGGTGGCGATCAGGTCGCTGCGCACCGGCACCGCCAGTTCGGCCGCGGCGGTGGGCGTGGGGGCGCGAACATCGGCGGCGAAATCGATCAGCGTGACGTCGGTTTCATGGCCCACCGCCGAGATCAATGGAATGGCGCTGGCGGCGGCGGCGCGCACCACCGCCTCGTCGTTGAAGGCCATCAGGTCTTCCAGGCTGCCGCCGCCCCGCGCCACGATCAGCAGATCCGGGCGCGGCAGGCGCGATCCGTCGAGCGCATTGAAGCCGGTAATGGCGGCGGCGATCTCGGCGGCGGCCTTTTCGCCCTGCACCGCCACCGGCCAGAGCAGGACGCGGCGGGGAAAGCGGTCATTGAGGCGATGCATGATGTCGCGGATCACCGCCCCGGTGGGCGAGGTGACGACGCCGATCACCGCGGGCAGGAAGGGCAGCTTCTGCTTGGCGGCGGGATCGAACAGGCCCTCGGCCAGGAGGCGCTTGCGCCGCTCCTCCAGGAGCGCCATCAGCGCCCCCTGCCCTGCCAGCTCCAGCTGCTCGACGATCAGCTGGTAGCGCGAGGAGCCGGGATAGGTGGTGACGCGCCCGGTGCAGACCACTTCCATGCCCGCCTCGGGGCGGACGCGCAGCGACCGGGCCTGCTGCTTCCAGATGATGGCGTTGAGCACCGCCTTCTCGTCCTTGAGGTCGAAATAGGTGTGGCCGGAGGCGGCGGCCTTGAGGCCGGAAATCTCGCCCCGCACCCGCACTAGGGGAAAGCCTTCCTCGACGGTGCGGCGAATCGCGCTGGAAAGCTCGCTGACGGTGAATTCGGGAAGATTGGTTTCGCTCATCGGTACGGGATGATACAGGACCGGCTGCGGAAAAAGGACAAGAGAAGATGCGGGTCTTGCTGGTGGGATCGGGCGGCCGGGAACATGCGCTGGCCTGGGCCCTGGCGCGCAGCCCCCTGCTGACCCAGCTTTATTGCGCGCCCGGCAATGCCGGCATCGCGGCGGTGGCCGAATGCGTCGCCATCCCCGCCACCGACTTCGAGGCCCTGGCGCGATTCGCCCGGGAGGCCGCCATCGACTTCGCCGTCATCGCCGCCGATGCCCAGCTTGTGGGCGGGCTGTGGGACGTGCTGGAGGCGGCCGGGATCAAGGCGCTGGGGCCGAGCAAGGCCGCGGCGGTGCTGGAAGGCTCCAAGGGTTTCGTGAAGGACCTTTGCGCCGAGGCCGGCATCCCCACCGCCGCCTATCGCCGCTTCACCGAGGCCGGCGCCGCCAAGGCCTTCGCGCACAGCCTGGGCTATCCGGTGGTGATCAAGGCCGATGGGCTGGCGGCGGGCAAGGGCGTCATCATTCCCGCCAGCGCGGTGGAAACCGACAAGGCCATCGACTTCATGTTCGAAGGTGGCTTCGGCGCCTCCGGCCATGAGATCGTGGTCGAGGAATACATGGAAGGCGAGGAGGCCAGCTTCTTCGCCCTGTCGGATGGCGTCCACGTCATTCCGCTGGCGGGGGCGCAGGATCACAAGCGCGCCTTCGATGGCGACACCGGCCCCAACACCGGCGGCATGGGCGCCTATTCGCCCGCGCCGGTCCTGCCGCCGGCGCTGGAAGAGGTGGCGATGGAGCGCTTCATCAAGCCGACCGTGGCGGCGATGGCGGCACGCGGACGCCCTTATATGGGCGTGATCTATCTGGGGCTGATGATCACCAGGGACGGGCCCAGGCTGGTGGAATATAATTGCCGCTTCGGCGACCCGGAGGCGCAGGTGCTGCTGCCGCGGCTGGAAAGCGACCTGCTGGCGGCCCTGCTGGCGGCGCGCGAAGGCCGGCTGGGCACGCTGGACCTGCGCTGGAAAAACGACGTGGCGCTGACGGTGGTGATGGCCTCCAGGGGCTATCCCGGCGCCTATGAGAAAGGCCATGTCATCACCGGTCTTGCGGAAGCGGCGGCGCTGCCGGGCGTGACCGTCTTCCATGCCGGGACCGAGAAACGCGGCGGCGACATCGTCGCGGTGGGCGGGCGGGTGCTGGATGTCACGGCGCTGGGCCGGGACGTGGCCGAGGCCAAGGCCAGGGCCTATGCGGCGGTGGAGAAAATCCACTGGCGGGATTGCTTCAGCCGGTCGGATATTGGCTGGCGGGCGCTGAAGCGCTAACAGAACACCATGCTGCTCTGGGCCGGACTCATCCTGATCGTGCTGGGAACCGCGGCGCTGGCGGTGGACCGGCCGATCGCCCATTTCCTCTACGACCATGTCAGCCAGGCCACGCACCGGTGGCTGGACAGCATCACCCATGCCGCCAAGGCGGGGCACTGGCTGGCCGCCGCCATCCTGGCGCTGGCGGGCGCGGCGGTGGCGCGGCACTTCTCCATCGGCGGCGCGCAGGTGCCGCTGCTGATCAATTACAGCTTCGCCTTCATCGTCAGCCTGGCGGTGGGAAGCGCGGTGCTGCACGTCATCAAGCTGGTGCTGGGACGCCGGCGCCCGCGCGACGACATGGAGATGGGGCTCTATGGTTTCGTGCCCTTCGCCTTCAACACCGACTTCAATTCCTTTCCATCCGGCCATGCGCTGACCATTTTCTGCGTCGCGGTGATCTTCACCTGCGTCTGGCCGATGCTGTGGCCGCTCTGGTTCGCCATCGCCGCCTTCCTTGCCGGGGTGCGGGCGCTGCTGACGGCGCATTTCCTCAGCGATGTACTGATCGGCGGTGGCATCGGGCTTATCACGGCGCGCGAGGTGCTGCTGCTGGGCTTTCCCGGTTTCGCGCCCCTCTGGTTCTGACGCGCCTGGTGCCTAGCTGCGCCGCGCGCGAAAGAAGGCGCGCAGCATCTCGCCCGCCGCCGCCGCATCGCCCGCCCGCGCGATGAACGGCCTATGATGGCAGGTGGGCTGCTCGAAGAAGCGCGGCCCGTGCAGCACCGCCCCGCCCTTGGGATCGTCGGCGGCAAAGACGACGCGCCCGACCCGCGCCAGCGAGGCAGCGGCGGCGCACATGGCGCAGGGCTCCAGCGAGACATAAAGCGTGGCGCCGGTCAGGCGCTCATTGCCCATGGCGGCGGCGGCGGCCCGCAGCACCAGCATCTCGGCATGGGCGGTGGGGTCGCGGGCTTCGACGATGCGGTTGCCGTCCCGGGCCAGCAGGGTGCCGTCCGGCGCCAGCAGCACCGCACCCACCGGCACCTCCCCCCGTCCCGCCGCCGCTTGGGCTTCGGCAAGGGCCAGTGCTATGGCTTCCTCGTCGGTCATGGAGAGCCCTTTGGCAGAAAAGAAGAGGAAAGGCGAGCGGCCGGAAAAGGCGCCGGGATGGTCGCCTGCGACCGACGGTCATCGGCCGGACCCGGTGGCGCGCCAGGGCAGGAACGAAGACGGCGGCGAGGACGGCAGCGGCAACCGCATAGCAAAAGTGATCGCCCGCGCCGGGCTGGGCTCGCGCCGCGATGCCGAGAAGATGATCCTGGAAGGCCGGGTCAAGGTGGATGGCGCCGTCATCGCCTCGCCTGCCCTGAACGTCACCGCCGCCAACCTGATTCTGGTGGACGACAAGCCGCTGAAGGCGCCCGAGGCGGCGCGCATGTGGCGCTACCACAAGCCGCCGGGCCTGGTGACCACCCACAAGGACGAAAAGGGCCGCCCGACGGTCTTCGCCAACCTGCCGCCGGGGCTGGGACGGGTGGTGTCGGTGGGACGGCTGGACTTCAATTCCGAGGGCCTGTTGCTTTTGACCAATGACGGCGAAATCGCCCGGCGTATGGAAATTCCCGCCGCCGGCTGGACCCGGGTCTACCGGGCGCGGCTGTTCGGCAAGGTCACCCAGGCCGATCTCGATCGGCTGGCCCAGGGCGTTACCATCGAGGGCGTCAAATATGGCCCCATCGTCGCCAACCTGGAGCGTTCCAAGGGGGTCTATGCCTGGGCCAGCGTCTCGCTGAAGGAAGGCAAGAACCGCGAGGTCAAGCGGGTGATGGAGAGCCTGGGGCTGAAAGTGGCCCGGCTGATCCGCACCGCCTATGGCCCGTTCCAGCTCGGGCAGCTGGCCCCCGGCGCGGTGGAGGAGATTCCCGCCCGGCTCTGGCGGGAAAAGCTGGGCATCGGGCGGAAGAAGCGGTAGGAGCGGGCCAGGAAAAGTGTGAAGCGGTCTTCCGTCCGGAACCGCGACCAGAAAAAGGCCCTGCCCATGAAGAACAAGAAGCCCAAGCTGGCGCCGCCCTACGCCGCCGAAACCAAGGACGCCCGCTTCGCCGGCACCTTCGAGGTGCTGGTGCCGGTGCCGGAACGGAACAAGCCGCACAAGGTGCCGCTGCAATTCCCGACCCTGGCGGCCGCCGAAGGCTGGATGCACAGCCCCGAAGGCAAGGACCAGATCGCGGAGATCCTGGAAAACGCCGCCAAGGACTGAGCGCGGCCCCGGTGGCCCGAAAGTTCCATTGTCCCGTTCCTAGCGTCTTGAGGCGTCCCGCACCGGGACGACCCTGCGCCATTTCCGAGCGCGGTTTGCGGTCCGTTAACCGCAACTCTTGGCTCTTTCTTAAAGGGCGCGGGCTTATGGTCCCGATTACCGGGGCGTAATCCGTCGAAGAGGAGTCTCCCGGCAACTGGCACGCACTCTGCAACGTGCCGGTCAAAACCTGGAGAAGCATCATGACCCTGTCTCGTTTCTGGACCAAGACTTTCGCCGCCGCCGCCATGCTGGCGTTCGGCACCACCGCCGCTTTCGCCGGCGCCTTCGAAGATGGCGCCAATGCCTACAAGCGCGGCGACTACAACCGCGCCCTGGCCGCCTGGCGCAACCTGTCGCAGACCGACGCGACGGTGCAGAACAATATCGGCATCATGTACATGGATGGCCGCGGCGTGCAGAAGAACATGAACCTTGCCGTGCAGTGGCTGGCCCGTTCGGCCGCCAACGGTTCCTCGCTGGGCCAGAACAATCTGGGCGGCCTGTACCGCGACGGCAAGGGCGTCAACCGCGACTTCAGCAAGGCGCTGACCTATTTCTCGGCGTCCGCCGCGCAGGGCAATGCCGCCGGCCAGCTCAATCTCGGCCTGCTCTACATGTACGGCCAGGGCGTCCGTCAGGACCTGACCCGCGCCTATATGTGGTTCGATCTCGCCTCGGCGCAGAACCTCAAGCAGGCGGCCTATAACCGCTCGCTGGTCGCCACCAAGATGAACCAGCAGGCCCAGCTGCAGGCCCACAACATGGCCCAGCGCTGCGCCGACCAGAACTTCAAGGGCTGCGCCTAAAGCGCATCCCTTTTCCAGGTAAATCC
>CAZYGO010000149.1:0-4406 GCA_964647455.1 uncultured Rhizobium sp. | reverse complement strand
CGTCGTTTTCGACAAGGACACCAACCTCGCCCTCCGGGGCGAGGCGCGGCCCCTCAGCGCCGTGCTGCACGACCATTACCGCGACATCCTCAAGCCCCATGCCGGCTTCGCCATCGGCTCGAAAAATCCCATCGCCACCTTTTTCTGGCGCGACTTCGAAGCGGCCAAGAAGACCGGCTGGACCATCGTGGATTTCAGCGAAAGGGATGCCCGCATCGAGGCCACCACCAGCAGCTTCTGGTTCGGGCGCATCTCCGACATCGTGATCCAGGTGCGCCGCTCCGGGGCGGGCGCCCGCACCGACCTGCGCGCGCAAAGCCGCAACGACAAGATCGACGACGGCTTCAACGCCGCCCTCGCCAAGCGCTATTTCAGCCTGGTGACGCGCTGAGCCGCCAAAGCGCGCCGTCGCGGCAGACCGCCCCTTCCGCTTCCAGTTTCAAAAGATGCGCCGTCACCGTCAGCGCCGCGGCGGCGTGCAGCAGCGGATCGAGGCCGGGATAGAGCGCCGCCGCCAGCGCTTGCGCATCGCGCGGGCCGCGCGCCAGGCCGGCCCGCACCTGCGCCTCCCGTTGCCGCCGGTGCCGCAGCAGCGCCGCCACATAGGCGCGCGGATCGGCGATCGGCGCGCCATGGGTGGGATAGAGGATGGCGTCGTCGCGGGCGCAGAGCCGCTCCAGCCCGGCCATGTAGGCCGCCATGTCGCCATCGGGCGGGGCGATGACGCTGGTGGACCAGCCCATGACATGGTCGCCGGTGAACAGCGCGCGCTCCTCGCCAAGGGCAAAGCAGAGATGGTTGGCGGCATGGCCGGGCGTATGCAGCGCCGTCAGGGTGAAGCCCTCGCCGGCGACCGTGTCGCCATCGCCCAGCCGCACATCGGGCACGAAATCGGTGTCATCGGCTTCCTCGCCCGTACTGGGATGCAGCTGCGGCCCGAAGCCATGGGTCTTGGCGCCGCTCCACGCCTTCAGCGCGGCTGCGGCCTCGCACTGGTCGCGATGGGTGTGGGTGATGAGGATGTGCGAAAGCCGCCGCCCGCCCATCGCCTGCGTCAGCGCCGCCAGGTGCTGCGGCAGCAGCGGCCCCGGATCGATCACCGCCAGCGAGCCGCCAGCCCCCACCAGATAAACCCCGGTGCCGCGGAAGGTGAAGGGCCCCGGATTGGGCGCCAGCAGCCGCGTCACCAGCGGCGACAGCCGCACCGCCACACCGGGCGGGACATCGAAGTCGCGGTCGAACACGGGAGGCGCGGACTGTTGCGGCATGAAACGAGCGTAACCATCCCAAGGACGCAATGCACATTCATGCGGCAACGGAACCCGGTTTTTTCGCACAATTCCGGCTTTTCTTCGCCCGCCATAAAGCCCCCGTTAGGGTTTATGGCGACAGGATCGGCCGAGATTCACACCGGCTTGTTCTCAGGGATTTTCCGTGTCCAGCGACCGTTCCGTCCGTTTTCTCGACGCCCTGCGCGGCGCCTCGACCAGCCGCGTCCTCAACCTGTATAAGATCGCCCGCGACAATTCCAACGATCCCGAACATGGCGAGAAGCCGCTTTTCGCCTCGGCGGCGATCAACAGCGCCTTCATTGTCAAGCACCGCGCCCGGGCCGACGAGACCTATCTCTTCAACAATCCCCGCTCCACCGCCACCAAGATCATCGTGCCCTTCGACCATGAGGATCTGCGGGCCGGCGGCCGCTCGCTCTTCGTCGACCAGCGCGGCTTTCGCGACGCCTTCCGCCAGATGGGACACTATGGCAACGATGCCATCGAGCGCGACCTCGCCGTCCTCAGGCTTCTGGACGCCGTGCCCTCGCTCGATCCGTTCCTGCTGCGCGAGCACCTGCGCAACCACGAGATCGAGGTGGCGCCCTGCTATTTCGCCATTTCCGAAGGCGACCAGGAGCGCATGCAGCGCTTCGTCTCCGCCGAACTGGCGCGCCTGGTGGCGCTGGCCGGCGGCGGGCGCGGCAGCGACAGTTCCAACCGCCTGGTGCAGGCGATGCTATCTTCGCGGGTGGACGAAAAGCTGGAGCCGCTGCGCATCACCCTCGGCCTGACCGGCGGCGATTTCCGCGAAGGCGTTTTCAGCTGGCGGGGCTTTCTCTACTACAAATGGTCGATGGAGAATTTCTGGCCCGACGTGATGGGGGTGCTGCGCCAGATCAACGCGATCCAGCCGTATGGCGCGGTGACCCGCGAGCAGAAGGTTTTCCTGCAGAGCGCCCGCCGCCGCATCATCCAGATGGTGCAGGCCAATGGCGAACATGTCACCAGGGCGCTGTCGGTCTATGACACCTCCTTCGCCGACCTTGTCGCGCACCAGAGCCCCAAGACCTTCCGCGACTTCCTGCTTTCGGCCCCCTACATGTTCCTGGAGCTGGGCGAGAAGCTGGGCGCCATTTCCCACATCGTCAGCTTCTGGCGCTACCGCTTCCCGCCGGGCGGTCCCAGCCACATCGACGCCGAGGAATTGTCGGCCATTTTCCAGGACTTCTCGAGCGGCTTCAGCGAAAAGCCCAGGGACGACAGGCCCGTCGCGGCGGCGCCGATGGTGATCGACGGCACCCGCCGCAGCGCCTGATTGCCCTCTTTCCGGCAACCAAAGTTCCGGGTTAGCGTTTCCTCGCCGCATTTCCCGAGGAACCCGATTATGAAAACCCCGCTATTTGCGCTCGCCGCCGCCATCGTCATCGCCCTGCCCGCCCAGGCCGCCGAAAAGGCCGAACTCCTCCATGACGCCAATGTGACGGTCACCCATCTCAAGTCCGACCCGGCCTTCGCCACCGCCGCCCGCATGATGCGGAACGCCCGCGCCGTCTACATCGTGCCCCATCTGGTCAAGGGCGGCTTCATCTTCGGCGCCGAGGGCGGCGCCGGCGTGCTGGTCCGCCGCAGCGGCCGCGGCTGGGGCGAGCCAAAATTCTACGACATGGCGTCCGCCTCCTTCGGCTTCCAGGCCGGACTGCAGAAGGCCGAACTGATCTTCATCATCAACAGCGACCGCGCCCTTTCCGGCATCGAGGCCGGCAACTTCAAGATCGGCGGCCAGGCCGGCGTCACCGTCGCCACCCTTTCCTCCGGCGCCGAGGGCGCCACCACCGCCCGCGGCGGCGACATGGTGGTGTGGACCAGCGGCACCGGCCTGTTCGGCGGCGTCGCCTTCAATGGCAGCGTCATCACCCCCGACAAGGACAAGAACGCCACCCCCACCACCGGCAAGGAAGCCCAGGCACTGCGGGCCAACCTGGCGACGGTGCGCTAGCATCCCGGGGTCCGGACCAAAGGGCCGGCGGTCCGCGCCGGCCCTTTTGCTTTTCGGCCTCTCCGGTCTAGTCTGACAAATAACAGGCAAAGACCGGAGGACGACATGACGCCCCTGAAGACCAAGCTGACCGCCATCGCCGTGACCATCGGACTGTGCGGCGGCGCCACCATGGCCTTCGCCGGCATCGGCGAGGAACTCAGCCTGGCCCAGACCCATGCGCTGCTGGCCTATCGCACCGGCGGCCGCGGCGAGCGCGGCATCACCCAGGGCAAGATGTATCTGCAGCATGTGCTGAACTGCCTGGTCGGGCCCGGCGGCGAGGGCTACAACCTCACCGCCCCCGACCTGGGCCCGGGCCGCGCCAATCCGGCCGCGACGGCGCCATCGCCGATGGACCCCTGCGCCGCCGACAAGACCAACAAGGGCGCCCTGAACGACGCGGTCAGCCCGGCGCAGAAGCAGAAAATCCAGGCCATCATCGCCACGATCAAGGCCGACATGGCCATCACCGAGAATGACAAGCTGACCGAGGCGGCCACGGCGCTGGCCGAAGCCCTGGGCGAGGCGAAGGAAATCAAGTAGCGGCGACTTTCCTTCGGCAAGGCCCGAGGGTGTGGCCGCCGGGCCCTGTTCAATGCTCGCGCGGCTTCTCGGCCCGGTTGCCGATATAATCCATCGCCGCGAACAAGAGGCCCGAAGCCACGAAGGTCAGGTGCAGCAGCACCAGCCAGCGCAGCCTGGCCTCGTCCAGCACGCTGCCCTCCTCGGTCAGGCTCATGAAGGCGCGCAGCAGCGAAATCGCCGATATCGCCACGATCGAGCCGATCAGCTTCATCTTGAGGCCGGAGAAATCCAGCGTTCCCATCCAGCCCGGCCGGTCCTCGCTGTTCTGGGTGTCGATCTTGGAGACGAAATTCTCGTAGCCGGAAAAAACCACGATCACCACCAGGTTGCCGGCCAGCGACAGGTCGATCAGCGACAGCACCGCCAGGATGATCTGCTCCGGATCGGCGTGCATCAAGGTGGGCAGCACATGCACCAACTCGCCCAGGAACGCCGCCAGCAGCATCACCAGCGACACCGACAGCCCGACATAGAAGGGTGCCAGGATCCAGCGCGAATTGAACAGCAGC
>CAZYGO010000148.1:0-3976 GCA_964647455.1 uncultured Rhizobium sp. | reverse complement strand
TCAAGGGCCAAGACCCGGTGACCAGCGGCCAGTTGACCCGCGAGCAGATCGAAGCCGCCGAGAAGAATCCCAAGCTGCGCCTGAAGATGGCGGTGCCCAAGCACAAGATGCCGAATGTGCGCCTGAAGCGCGCGCCGCGTTACACCCCGGTCTCCAAGCGCCAGGACAAGCCCGATGCGGTTTACTGGCTGATCAAGAACCATCCGGAAATGCCGGATGCCGACATCATCAAGCTGATCGGCACCACCAAGGCCACCATCCAGAAGATCCGCGAGCGCTCGCACTGGAACGCCTCCAACATCAAGGCGGTGGACCCGGTGACGCTGGGCCTGACCTCGCAGCTGGAGCTCGACATGGCGGTCAGCCGCGCCGCCGCCAAGCTGGAGCGGGCGCAAAAGCGCGCTTCCCGCAAAGGCGCCACCCTGAAGAGCGTGGCGGAGACCGTGCCGACCGCGCCGCTGACCGAGCTGCCGCCGCGCGAGGAAGCGCCCTCGGAAGGGACGCCCGCGCCGGACGATTACGGCCTGTCGGCGGAGCTCGAGCAGGACTGAGGCGGCGGGCGCGTCACAGATAGCGCAGCGCCACGAAGCCCAGCACCAGCACGACGAAGAAGAGCACCAGCGCCCATTCGAGATATTTCTCGAGCAGCGCCTGCGCCCGTTCGCCGAACAGATACACCAGCAGGGCCTCGATCACGACATAGCGCAGCGTGCGCGTCACCGCCGAATAGACCATGAAGAGCGGGAAGGAGACGCCCGCCAGGCCGGAGGCGATCGTCACCAGCTTGTAGGGAATGGGCGTCGCCCCCTGCACCATGATGAGATAGGCGTTGGCGCTGTATTTCGCGCGCAGGGCCTCGACCTGCTCCACCGGCACATGCAGGGCATGGATCAGCCACAGGCCCGCCGTTTCCCAGAACACCGCCCCGATGGCATAGCCCAGCATGCCGCCCGCCACCGACCAGAAGGCGGCCCACAGGCCGAGATGGAAGGCGCGCCGGCGGTCGGCCAGCATCATCGGCAGCACCATCACGTCGGCGGGAATCGGGAAAAACGACGCCTCGGCGAAGGCGAAGGCCGCCACCGCCGCCCAGGCGTGACGGCCGCGCGCATTCTGCAGCATCCAGGCATAAAGCGCGCGCAGGCCGCGCGGTTTGGGCGTATCGGACATGGCATCCCTTCTTGACGGCAGCATCCCTAACAAGATGGCCATGATGAGGCAATCTTGCCGCCACCAGCCTCTTTCTCTAGCGTGCGCCGCGAGGGGAAGATGGCCGGGCGCAAGACAGGAACCGTCAAGAAAAAGTCGCCGGCGAAAGCCCGGCGCCCGCATCCGTATGACGACGGCCTTGGCCGCAACACCGCCAATTTCCAGCCGCTGACGCCGCTGACGGCGCTGGAACGGGCGGCTGCGGTGTTTCCGGATCACGTCGCCATCGTCCATGGCCGCCAGCGCTTCACCTATCGCCAGTTTTACGACCGCAGCCGCAGGCTGGCGGCGGCGCTGAAGGCGCGCGGCATAGCCAAGGGCGACACGGTGGCGGCGATGCTGTCCAACACCCCGCCCATGCTCGAAGCCCATCATGGCGTGCCGATGGCGGGGGCGGTGCTGAACGCGCTGAACACAAGGCTGGACGCCGCCGCCATCGCCTTCATGCTGGAGCATGGCGGGGCGAAGATCCTCATCACCGACCGCGAATTCGCCGCCACCGTCAAGGCGGCGCTGGCGCTGGTGAAGAGAAAGCCGCTGGTGATCGACTATGACGATCCCGAATTCCCGCAACAGGGCGAGGCGCTGGGCGAGGATTATGAGCGCTTCATCGCGGGCGGCGATCCCGGCTTTGCCTGGAAGCTGCCGACCGATGAATGGGACGCCATCGCCCTCAACTACACTTCCGGCACCACCGGCGATCCCAAGGGCGTGGTCTATCATCACCGCGGCGCGCACCTGATGGGTTATGGCAACGTCCTGGCCGGCAATATGGGCCGCCATCCCGTGCTGCTGTGGACGCTGCCCATGTTCCACTGCAACGGCTGGTGCTTTCCCTGGAGCCTGTCGGTGCAGGCCGGCACCCATGTCTGCCTGCGCTGGGTGCGGGCCGGCGCCATCTATGCGGCGCTGGCCGAGCATCGGGTGACGCATCTGTGCGGCGCGCCGCTGGTGATGCAGACCATCCTCGGCGCGGCGCCGTCGGAGAAGAAGGTGCTGCTGCAGAAAGTCACCTTCCTCACCGCCGCCGCGCCGCCGCCCGAAGCGACCCTGGCGGCGATGGCGGCGGAAGGCTTCGAGGTGGTGCATGTCTATGGCCTGACCGAGGTCTATGGCCCCGCCGTGGTCAATGAATGGCACGGCGAATGGAACGGGCTGGATGCGAGCCGGCGCGCCAGCCTGAAGGCCCGCCAGGGCGTGCGCTACCATCCGCTGGAAGCCCTGGCGGTGCTCGATCCGAAGACGATGAAGCCGGTGCCCGCCGATGGCGAAACGCTGGGCGAAGTCATGTTCCGCGGCAATATCGTGATGAAGGGCTATCTGAAGAACGAAAAGGCGACCCGCGCCGCGTTCAAGGGCGGCTGGTTCCATTCCGGCGACCTCGGCGTCATGCATCCGGATGGCTATATCCAGCTCAAGGACCGCTCCAAGGACATCATCATTTCGGGCGGCGAGAACATCTCCTCCATCGAGGTGGAGAACGCCCTGGCCCGGCATCCCGCCGTGCTGTTTTCCGCCGTGGTGGCCAAGCCGGACGCGAAATGGGGCGAGACCCCATGCGCCTTCATCGAGCTGCGGCCGGGCCACGAGGCGACCATCGAGGAAATGATCGACCATTGCCGGGCGCATCTGGCCCGTTACAAGGTGCCGCGCGCCATCATCTTCACCGAACTGCCCAAGACCAGCACCGGCAAGATCCAGAAATTCATGCTGCGGGAAAGAGCCAAGACCCTGTGACGCCCGCGCCTGTCAGCCGCTATGCCCTGGCCTTCATTTTCGTGACCATGCTGATCGACACGATCGGGCTGGGCGTGATCATCCCGGTCTCGCCGGGGCTGATCGCCGAGCTGACGGGCGAGCCCATCAGCGGGGCGGCGCGCTGGGGCGGCTGGCTGTTCTTTTCCTATGCCCTGATGCAGTTCCTCTGCGCCCCCATCATCGGCAATCTTTCCGACCGTTTCGGGCGCCGCCCGCTGCTGATCCTGTCGCTGGCGATGCTGGGCGTGGATTACCTGATCACCGGCCTTTCCCCCACCATCGCCTGGCTGTTCGTCGGCCGCACCCTGTCTGGCATGGCGGGCGCCAGCTTCACCACCGTCAATGCCTATATCGCCGACATCACCCCGCCGGAGCAGCGCGCCGCCAAATTCGGACTTGTCGGGGCGGCCTTCGGCCTTGGCTTCATCCTGGGCCCGGCGCTGGGCGGGCTGGTGGGCGAGCATCTCGGCCTGCGCGCGCCTTTCTTCGTCGCCGCCGGCTTTTCCGCCGCCAACGCCCTGTTCGGCCTGATCGTGCTGAAGGAATCGCTGCCGCCGGAGCGCCGCCGCGCCTTTGAATGGTGGCGGGCCAATCCCCTGGGTTCGCTCAGGGCGCTGGCGCGTTTCCCGCAATTGCTGCTGCTGATCGCGGTGCTGGTGCTGGCGCAGTTCGCCCATGACTGCCTGCCCTCGACCTGGAGCTATTACACCATGCTGAAATTCGGCTGGGGCCCCGCCGAGATCGCCTGGTCGCTGGTGGCGGTGGGGGCGCTGTCGGCGGTGTCCTTCGCCGTGCTGCCGGGCCTTCTGGTGCCGCGCATCGGCGAGGCGCGGGCGGTCTATCTGGGTTTCTTCTGCGCGGTGGCGGCCTATGCCGGCTATGCCTTCGCCGGCACCAGCTGGGTTTTCTATGCCTGGATGATCCCCTTCACCCTGGGCAGCGTCGGCGGCCCGACCCTGAACGCCATCATGTCCCACCAGGTGCCGGCGAACGAACAGGGGGAATTGCA
>CAZYGO010000147.1:0-7977 GCA_964647455.1 uncultured Rhizobium sp. | reverse complement strand
CGGCCAGCGCCGCCGCCACCAGCACCCGGTCCTCGGTCCAGCCATACTGGCGCACCCGCAGATAGAGCGCGAAGGTGGCGATCGCGCCCAGCGGCAGCGGCAGCACCGCCGCCAGCGTGCCCGACCAGCGCAGGATGCGGGGCGGCAGGCGTTCGGCCTCACCGTCCTGATGGGCGGCGTTGATCAGCACGACCAGCACCGCCGCCGCCGCCAGCAGCAGTGCCGAGGCGTGGCCGACCGCCCATAGCGGGTCCAGGCCGGTAAAGGGCAGGCTGAGCAGAAAGCCCGCCACGATCACGGCCAGCAGCGGCAGCAGCCAGGACAACAGCGTGAGCCCCAGCGTGCGCACGCCCCGCACGAGCGCCGGCCGGATGTCAGTCAGGTGAAGCGCACCCGCCACCGCCAGCGCCGTCACCGGAATGGAGAACCATTCATGCTCCAGCAGCCTGCGGAAGAAGGTCAGCTTGATAAGGGAGAAGAGGCCCGCGCCCAGCACCAGCATGAGCCAGAACGCGCCAACAAAAGCCGCTGTCAGCGCCAGTTGCACGGCCTGTTTCCAGGCGATATCGAAATAGGTGGAATAGCCGGCGCGGATGCGCTGGTCGATCGCCGCTCCCACCACCAGGGCATGGGCGATGAAAAGCCCGGCGGCGCAGAAAATGAACAGGCGCGGCGAAGGCAGGATGGTCGGTCCGCCCAACGGCGTCACCGGCCAGGCGCTCGACAGATCGTGGATGCCGAGCGCGGCGATGGCGGCGGCGGCTGCTGCGGCCCAGAGGCCTGCGCGCCGCCAGGCCATCTCGCCAAGCGCCTGGTTCAGCAGCGGCGGGATGAAAAGGCCCAGAAGCAGCAGCGGCCCGAACACCAGGCCGCTGGTGGCCGGCCAGACCTTCGCTTCCTGGGCGTGGTAGAGGACGTAGAGAACCGCGCCTTGCGCCAACCCAAGGACAAGGCGCGCGGCAAGCAGCCTCGTTGCCGTCTGCCCGTTCGATCCGCCTGTTTCCATCGGCTTCCCCCATGCAGGAGCGCCCCCTGTAGCGCGGGCGCGCAGTGAATGGCATGAGCAAATCCTGATATCCGCCTGAAAAGGCGCGAAAGATGAGAACCTTCCGGCAACGGGAGGCGCCGGCTCAGTTGTCGTCCATCTTGAGCGCGGCGATGAAGGCTTCCTGCGGAATCTCCACCTTGCCGAACTGGCGCATCTTCTTCTTACCCTCTTTCTGCTTGTCGAGGAGCTTGCGCTTGCGGCTGATGTCGCCGCCATAGCATTTCGCCGTCACATCCTTGCGCAGCGCCGAGAGGGTTTCGCGGGCGATCACCTTGCCGCCGATCGCCGCCTGGATCGGAATCTTGAACATGTGGCGCGGGATCAGCTCCTTCAGCTTCTCGCACATGGCCCGGCCACGGCCTTCGGCGCGCTGGCGGTTGACGATCATCGAAAGCGCGTCCACCGGATCGTCATTGACCAGGATGGACATCTTCACCAGGTCGCCTTCCTCGTATTTCTCGATGTGATAGTCGAACGAGGCGTATCCCTTCGACACCGATTTCAGCCGGTCATAGAAATCGAACACGACCTCGTTCAGCGGCAGCATATAGACGACCATGGCGCGGTTGCCGGCATAGGTCAGCTCCACCTGGCGGCCGCGACGGTCCTCGCAGAGCTTCAGCACCGAGCCCAGATAATCGTCCGGCACCAGGATGGTGGCCTTGATCCAGGGCTCCTCGATGCGGTCGATATAATTGGGATCGGGCATGTCGGCGGGATTGTGCAGCTCCTTCATCTCGCCGTTGTTCATGTAGATGTGATAGATCACCGAAGGCGCGGTAGTGATGAGGTCGAGGTTGAACTCGCGCTCCAGCCGCTCGCGCACGATCTCCAAGTGCAGCAGGCCCAGAAAGCCGCAGCGGAAGCCGAAGCCCAGCGCCGCGCTGGATTCGGTTTCATAGGTGAAGCTGGCATCGTTGAGGTGCAGCTTGCCCAGGGCCTCGCGCAAATCGTCGAACTGGGCCGCGTCCACTGGGAACAGGCCGCAGAACACCACCTGCTGCGCCGGCTTGAAGCCGGGCAGGGGTGCCGTGACGCCCTTGCGCTCGTCGGTGATGGTGTCGCCGACCTTGGTGTCGGCCACCTGCTTGATCTGGGCGGTGATGTAGCCGACCTCGCCGGGGCCCAGCTTTTCGACCGAAACCTTCTTGGGCTTGAAGACACCGATCTGCTCCACCTGATAGACCGCGTCGGTCGCCATCATGCGGATCTTCTGGCCCTTCTTCAGTTCGCCATCGATGATGCGCACCAGCACCACCACCCCGAGATAGGCGTCGTAATAGCTGTCGATCAGAAGCGCCTTGAGCGGGGCGTTGAGTTCGCCCCTGGGCGCAGGCAGGCGGGCGACCACCGCTTCCAGCACCAGGTCGATGCCGACGCCGGTCTTGGCGCTGATCGGCACGGCGTCCGAGGCGTCCAGCCCGATCACATCCTCGATCTGCTGCTTGACCCGATCGGGTTCGGCCGCGGGCAGGTCGATCTTGTTGAGCACGGGCACGATCTCCAGGCCCGCATCGATCGCCTGATAGACATTGGCCAGGGTCTGAGCCTCGACCCCCTGGGAGGCATCCACCACCAGCAGCGCGCCTTCGCAGGCGGCCAGGCAGCGGCTGACTTCATAGCCGAAGTCCACGTGGCCCGGCGTGTCCATCAGGTTGAGGATGTAGGTGGCCCCATCCTTGGCCTTGTATTCCAGCCGCACCGTCTGGGCCTTGATGGTGATGCCGCGCTCTTTCTCGATGTCCATGGAATCGAGGATTTGGTCGGTCATCTCCCGCGCCGAGACCGTGCCGGTGAACTGGATCAGCCGGTCGGCCAGGGTGGATTTGCCATGGTCGATATGGGCGACGATGGAGAAATTGCGGATTTTCGACAGATCAGTCATTTTTCCTTTGGCCTACCGCTTCGCTATATGAGGCCGTAGGCGTCGGGCTTTAGCATCTTGAAGGCCCCGCTCCAACAGGGGTTTTGCGGGCCGGTTTCCGGCGTGCGATCATGGGCTTATGCCAAGCAAACCCATCCGCAACGACCCGCTGAAAGACCTCTGGCCTGGCCAGTCGGTGCCGCTTTTGAAGGCGCTGCACATCCTGACCCACAATGGCGGGCTGAACGCCGACAGCCGGCGCAAGCTGAAACAGGTGCAGCACCTGGCCCAGCTGATCCGCCCGGCGATCGACGCCGCCCTGGCCGAGAAAGACCAGCCAGTGCTGGCCGATTTGGGGTCTGGAAAGAGCTATCTCGGGTTCATCCTCTACGATCTCTATTTCGGACCCGCCGGGCGCGGGCGGGTGGTGAATGTGGAGGCCCGGGCCGACCTTATCGCCACGGCCAGGAAGATCGCCGCCGAAAGCGGCTTCGGCCGCATGGATTTCGTGGAAGGCGCCATCGCGTCCACCCAGGTCGGCCCGGTGGACATCGTCACCGCCCTGCATGCCTGTGACACCGCCACGGATGAGGCCATCCTGTTCGCGTTGCGCCATGAGGCGAAATATGTCGCGCTGGTGCCCTGCTGTCAGGCGGAAGTAGCGCGGCAACTGGAAGGCGCGAAAGGCAGGCTGGACCAGCTCTGGCGCCATCCCATTCAGCGGCGGGAATTCGGCGCCCATCTCACCAATGTGCTCAGGGCGCTCTATCTGGAGGCGCATGGCTACAAGGTGCGGGTCACCGAACTCACCGGCCTGGAACATTCGCTGAAGAACGAATTCATCTTCGCCGAACGGCACCAGAAATCGAACCCCCGCGCCCGCGCCGAGTTCGAAAAGCTGGCGGCGGAAACCGGCGTGGCGCCGCGGCTGCTGACCTTCAGCTAGGTCAACAGCTTCAGCCGTGGCCTGGGGTCCCGCTCCGGCTGCTCGAAGGCGTGGCACCAGGCCTCGAAGCTTTCCGGCTTCTCGCCGCGCGAATGGAAATAAAGCCGCTGCGCCAAGCGCCGCATCGGCGCCGTCATCAAGGCGGCGTTGATCAGGGCGTTGGGCGGGCCCAGGTCCAGCAGGCGGCGCAGCAATAGCTTGGCGCGGTAACGCGGCGCCTCCCGCGTCATCGCCGCCACCGGATGAAGGCCGCGGTCGCCCAGATGATCGGCCACCAGCATCGCGGCGCGCCGGCCGAAATGCAGGGCGGTATGGATGCCGCCGCCGGTGACGGGCGAGACCATGCCCGCCGCGTCGCCCACCAGCAGCACGCGGCGGCTGCCCAGGTTGCGCACCACTCCGCCGGACGGGATCAGGCCGCCGCGGCGCGCGGTGACGCGGATGTCGCGAATATCGAAATGCCGCTTCAACCGCCGCAGCAATCCGCCCAGGTCAGGCCGCCGCGGCCGCGAGGCGGCAACCCCGATCTGGGTCGCGTTCACGCCCGGCACCATCCAGGCGATATAGCCGGGCGCGATCTGCGAATCGGCGAAACAGTGCAGGAAGCGGCCATCGACATGGGCCAGTGGCTCGCACTCGATCTCCAGCCCGGCCAGGAAATGGTGGTTGGTACCCAGGCCGAAGGCTTCGGCCACCCGCGACCGGGCGCCATCGGCCCCCACCAGGAAGCTGGCATGGATATCGCCCATCGCCACGCCGCGCTCAGGCTCCAGTCCGCCTTCGAATTTTCTGCCATACATCAGGGCCGCGCCGGCGCGGGCGGCCTCGTTCGCCATCCAGCGCATCAGGCGTGCCACGTCGGTGGCCTGGAAGAAATAGCCCGGCGCCGACAGGTCGAGCGCACGGTCGTCGGGCGCATAGAGCCGCACGCCACGGACTTTGCGCATCAGGCCGGCGGGCAGATCGAACTCGTCACTGGCTTCCTTGACGACGATTCCGGTGGTGCGCACGCGCGCGCCGGGCTCCGGCTTGGCGTCCAGCACCGCCACCTTCAGGCCGCGCAGCGCGGCGCTGCGGGCACAGGCCAGGCCGGCGAAACTGCCGCCGACAATGACCAGGTCGAAATGCTGCATCCATGCCTCCGTTGCAAAAGGCGCAAGCATGTCTGCCCGCCGCCCGCCCGCCATGAGCAAGAGGTGAGCAAGGGTGATATTTCGCTGAAATCAGGGCGGTGCTCAGCAACCCCATCTGTCATCCCCGGCGAGCATCGCGTAGCGATGCGAGGGAAGGGGACCCAGGCTGCCCAAACCAGCCCCAGTCTTTCCAGCCTGGGTTCCCTTCCCCTCGCACGGCTTCGCCGTGTTCGGCCGGGAATGACAGTGGAGCTAAGACCGCAGCGTTGCGCCGGTAGCCTTCGCAACACCCGCCACGATGGCAGAAGCCACCGTTTCGATCTCCGCGTCGGTCAGGGTCTTGTCCCTGGGCTGGATGCGCACCGCCACCGCCACCGATTTTTGGCCGTCCGGCACGCCCTTGCCTTCATAGACATCGAAGATGGCGGCGCTTTCGATCAGGGTGCGGTCGGCCAGCTTCACCGCCTTGACGATGTCGCCCGCCGCCACCTCTCGCTTAACCACAAAGGCGAAGTCGCGCTCGATGGCCTGGAACGGCGAGGGCGCGAACAGGGGCCGCGCCTTTCCCTTCTGCTTCGCCTCGGGGATGGCGTCGAGGAACATTTCGAAGGCGGCGGCGGGCACCTTGAGGTCGAAGGCCGCCAGGACCTTGGGATGCAATTCGCCGAAGCGGGCAATGACCGTCTTGCCCAGGGCGATCACACCGCTGCGGCCCGGATGATACCAGCCTGGGGCGCCGCGCGTGATGGGTGCGCTCATCGGCGCGCCGGTCACCGCTTCCAGCGCCGCCAGCATGTCGGCCTTCACATCGAAGGCGTCGGCGTCGTGGGTGGATCTGCTCCAGTCGCGCGCGGCCTGACCGGTGCGCAGGCCAGCCGCGATGGTCGCCTGTGCCTCGGGCATGCCCGTTTGGAAGCCGGGCCCGATCTCGAACAGCGACAGGTTGGAAAGGCCGCGCGCGGCGTTGCGCCCGGCCGCCGCCAGCAGCGAGGGCAGGGGCGTCGGCCTGAGGGCATCGAGGTCCGCCGCGATCGGGTTGGAAAGCTGGCGGGCCTCGTCGCCGCCGCCGAACAGCGCGGCATGGGCGCGGGAGAGGAAGGAGAAGCTCACACACTCGTTGAAGCCACGCGCGGCGATGGCGCGGCGGGCGGATTTGGCGCGCCGCTGGGCGCGGGTGAGCACGGGCCTGGCGACGCCGGGATCACGCCGCAGCGGCACCGAGGCGACCGAGGAAAGCCCATGGATGCGGACAATTTCTTCCACCAGGTCGGCGGCGCCGTCGATGTCATGGCGCCAGCTTGGCGGCACCACCTGCAGGGCCTCCTTGCCATGGTCCTCGACCACGAAACCCAGGCGCTGCAGGATGCGGATGATTTCGTCGCGGGCGATGACGATGCCGCCCAACCGCTCGACCGCGGCGGGATCGAAGGCGATGGGCTGGTGCGGCGGCGGCAGTTCGCCGGCGATCACCACATCGGAGGCCTCGCCCCCGCACCATTCCAGAATCAGCCGCGTCGCCAGCTCCAGGCCGGGCAGCACCATCTGCGGATCGACGCCGCGCTCGAAGCGGTAGCGGGCGTCGCTGATGATGCCCTGCCTGCGGCCGGCGCGGGCGATATGGCCCGGATCGAAATAGGCGGACTCGATGAAGACGTTGACCGTGTCGTCATAAGACCCGCTGTCCTTGCCGCCCATGATGCCGGCGATGCCCAGCGCGCGGGTCTCGTCGGCGATGACGACGGTGCCGGCATCCAGGGTATAGGTGACGTCGTCCAGCGCCAGCACCTGCTCGCCGTCCCTGGCCATGCGGGCCTTGAGGTTGCCGATCTTGTCGGCGTCGAAGGCATGCAGGGGCCGGCCGCGATCCTGGGAGACGAAATTGGTGGCGTCCACCAGGGCGGAGATGGATTTCAACCCCACCGCGGCGAAGCGGTCCTGCACCCATTTGGGCGCGGGTCCGTTCTTCACGCCGCGGATCAGGCGGCCGGCGAAAATGGGGCAGGCGCCTTTGTCTTCCGGCGCGAAATCCAGGGTGATGCTCTTGGGCGAGGGGAATTTGCCCGCAACCGGCGCGATCTTCTCGCCCTTCAGGCGGCCCAGCCCGGCGGCGGCCAGGTCGCGCGCCACGCCCCAGACCGAGGCGGCGTCGCCGCGGTTGGGGGTGATCGAAACCTCGATCACCGGGTCGTTGGCCAGCAGGCCCCGCGCTTCCAGCGCGGCGGCGACAGGCTCGCCCGCCCGGGCGTCCCCGTTCAGCTCGATGATGCCGTCATGATCCTCGCCCAGCTTCAGCTCGCGGGCGCTGCACATCATGCCGCGCGATTCCACACCACGGATCGCACCGACCTTCAACGCCTCGCCGGTGGCGGGAATGACGGTGCCGGGGCGCGCCAGCACCACCTTGATCCCGGCCCGGGCATTGGGCGCACCGCAGACGATCTGCAGGTTTTCGCTGCCCGTCGAAACCGTGCAGAGCCGTAAGCGGTCGGCTTGCGGATGCTTCTCGGCGGTGATGACCTCGCCGACGATGAAATCCTTCAGCGCGGCGCCGGGGTCGGTGATGCCTTCGACTTCCAGGCCGATGCTGTTCAGCTTATCGGCGATCTGCTGGACGGAAGCATCCGTATCCAGATGCTCCTTCAGCCAGGAAAGGGTGAATTTCATCGCGACAACCCTCCCTCGAGCGAGGGAATGTCCAGCGCGGCGAAGCCGTAATGCTTCAGCCAGCGCGCGTCGCCTTCGAAGAAGCTGCGAATGTCGGGAATGCCGTATTTCAGCATCGCCATGCGGTCCAGGCCGAAGCCCAGGGCGAAGCCGGAATAGCGCGCGGCGTCGATGCCGCAATTCTCCAGCACCTTGCGGTGGACCATGCCGCTGCCGCCCAGCTCCAGCCAGTCATTGCCCTGGCCGAACACGATCCTGCCGGGTGTGGAGCGGTCGCAGCGCATGTCCCATTCCAGCGACGGCTCGGTGAAGGGGAAGAAGC
>CAZYGO010000146.1:0-2647 GCA_964647455.1 uncultured Rhizobium sp. | reverse complement strand
GACGGGCGCCGCCACCGGCTGGGCTATGGCGGCGGCTTCTATGACCGCACCCTTGCGGCGCTTCGCGTTCCCGCCTTCGGCATCGCCTATGCCGGGCAGCACGTTTCCTCGCTTCCCGCCGGGCCGCATGATATTGCCCTTGACGGCATCCTTACCGAGAACGGCCTGGCGTGAATCTGCTTTTCATCGGCGACATTGTCGGCAAGCCCGGCCGCGACGTAGTGGTGGAACATGTGCCGGCGTTGCGCCGGTCGCTGCAGCTGGATGCGGTGATCGCCAATGGCGAGAACGCGGCCGGCGGCTTCGGCCTCACCCGCGCCGTCGCCGACGAGTTGTTCGGCGCCGGGGTGGACGTCATCTCCACCGGCAACCACTGGGCCGACCAGCGCGAGATCTTCGCCATGGTCGAGACCGATGACCGCATCCTCAGGCCGGTAAACTATCCGCTAGGCACGCCGGGCAGGGGTGCCAATCTCTACGCCCTGCCGGGCGGCACGCTGCTGGTGGTCAATGTCATGGGCCGGGTCTTCATGGACCCGCTGGGCGATCCCTTCGCCGCGGTGGAACAGGAGCTGAATGCCTGCCCCCTGGGCGAGGCCGCCGATGCCATCATCGTCGATGTCCATGCCGAGGCCTCGAGCGAGAAGATGGCGATGGGCCATTTCTGCGACGGCCGCGCCAGCCTGGTGATCGGTACCCACACCCATGTCCCTACCGCCGACGCGCAGATCCTGCCCGGCGGCACCGCCTTCCAGCTCGATGCCGGCGCCTGCGCCGATTACGATTCCGTCATCGGCATGGACAAGGCCGAACCCCTGCGCCGCTTCACCACCAAGCTGCCTGGCGTGCGCTACACCCCGGCCACCGGCCCGGCGACGCTGTGCGCGGTGTTCGTGCAAACCTCGCCCGCGGGCCTGGCGACCCGCATCGAGCCGGTGCGGCTGGGCGGACGCCTCAAGGCTGCTATTCCGACTCTCTAGCGCGGTTGCATTGCCGCGGCGCGGACGCAAGGATCGCGCCTTCATTCGCGGAAGGAGCACCTGATGGAATATCGCCTGCTGGGCCGTTCGGGCCTGAAAGTCCCGGCCCTGACCTTCGGCTGCGGCACCTTCGGCGGCAAGGGCGAGTTCTTCCGCGCCTGGGGCAATATCGAGGCCCATGAGGCGACGCGGCTGGTGGATATCTGCCTCGACCATGGCGTCAACATGTTCGACAGCGCCGACATCTATTCCGCCGGCGCCTCGGAGGAAGTGCTGGGCGCGGCGATCAAGGGCCGGCGCGACAAGGTTCTGATCTCCACCAAGTTCACTTTCCGCAGCGGCGACGGCCCGAACGATATCGGCTCCTCGCGCCACCACATCCTCGACGCCACGGAAAAGGCGCTGAAGCGGCTGGGCACCGACTATATCGACCTGGTGCAGCTGCACGGCTTCGACGCCCTGACGCCGCAGGAGGAAGTGCTTTCGACGCTGGACACGCTGATCCGCCAGGGCAAGATCCGCTATATCGGCGTTTCCAACTTCTCCGGCTGGCACCTGATGAAGGCGCTGTCGGTCTCAGATAGGCTCGGTCTCAACCGTTATGTCGCGCACCAGGCCTATTATTCCCTGATCGGCCGCGACTATGAGTGGGAACTGATGCCGCTGGCGCTGGACCAGGGTGTGGGCGCGGTGGTGTGGTCGCCGCTGGGCTGGGGCCGCCTCACCGGCAAGATCCGGCGTGGGCAGGCGCTGCCCGCGCAGAGCCGGCTGCACAAGACCGCCGATTACGGTCCGCAGGTGGAGGATGACTATCTCTATCGCGTCGTCGATGCGCTGGACGCTGTGGCCAGGGAAACCGGAAAGACCGTGCCGCAGGTGGCGCTCAACTGGCTGCTGCAGCGGCCGTCGGTTTCCACGGTGGTGATCGGCGCCCGAAACGAGGAACAGCTGCGCGCCAATCTGGGCGCGGTGGGCTGGAATTTGACGCCGGACCAGGTCGCCAGGCTGGACGCCGCCAGCGAGCGGCCCAAGACCTATCCCTACTGGCACCAGGCGCAGTTCGAGGAGCGCAATCCGTTTCCGACCTGATTTTATCACCCCCTTCCTGGTGCTTCGTACCGAAGGGGAAGGAAGCTGGCGGATGCTGAGGGGCGCCCCGCGGCTTCGCTGCGGGGCTCGAACTACTTCTTCTCCGCAGCCTCTGCGCGCGCCAGCTCGGCCTCGAACTGCCGCTGCTGGCCGGCGACGACGCGGTGGAACTCGGCCTTGTCGATGAAGGGATTGGGCGCGTTCAGCACTTTCTTCTCGGTGTTGGCGGCGAGCGCCGCCGCCTTCTTCGCCAGGTCCATCTGGTCGCCATGCGGGGCGAGGAAGATGTCGGCATTCATCTTCATCAGCCGGGCGAAGCTCGCCTTGTAGTCGTCGGCGATGGTCGGATAGGCCTTGTTGCCCACCAGCGCCTGGCCGCCCACCGTCATCGAGCAGAAGAAGATGACATTGAGATTCTGGCCACCCTCGACGATCGGCATGGTCCAGTTGGTGCAGCCGGGCGTGTGGCCGGGCGTGATCTGCGCCGTCAGGGTGACGCCGCCAAGGAAGACGGTATCGCCGTCCTTCACCACCCGGTCAACCTTCACTTTCGGATAATCGTCCTCGGGCGCGGCGCT
>CAZYGO010000145.1:0-3455 GCA_964647455.1 uncultured Rhizobium sp. | reverse complement strand
GCCCCTGTCGGTGGCCGCGGCGGCGGTGGAGATCCACAAAGCCGGCGGCCAGTGGAGCAAGGCGCTGCTGGACAATGCCGCCCGCCCCTCCGGCGCACTTATATACAAGGGTCCCGACGCGGCGCCCGCCCTCAGCGAGGAGCAGTTCGCGCGGCTGAAGCGCGAACTGGAGGACGCCTATCAGGGCAGCGCCAATGCCGGCCGCCCGATGGTGCTGGAAGGGGGGCTCGACTGGAAGGCGATGAGCCTGGCGCCCGCCGACATGGACTTCGCCGCGACGCGCGGCCAGGCGGCGCGCGAGATCGCGCTGGCCTTCGGGGTGCCGCCGATGCTGCTGGGCATTCCCGGCGACAACACCTATGCCAACTATGCCGAGGCCAACCTGAATTTCTGGCGCCAGACGGTGCTGCCGCTGGTGGCGCGTTCGGCCGCGGCGCTGACGCGCTGGCTGGCGCCGTGTTTCGGCGAAACATTGCGCATTTGTCATGATGTGGACGCGGTGGATGCGCTCAGCGAAGCGCGCCGCGATGTCTGGGAAAAGCTAAGCGCGTCAACATTTCTAACACTTAATGAAAAGCGCGCGGCCGCCGGATATTCGCCCATCGAAGGCGGCGATAGTTTCTGATGGATGAGCGAACTGGTTCCGGGACGCGAATGCGGCGCATGCAATGCCTGTTGCGTCGTGCCGCTGATCGAAAGTCCCCAATTCAGCAAGCCTTCGGGCGCGGCCTGCCGCCATTCCAATGGCGGCTGCGGCATCTATGAATCGCGGCCCGATGTCTGCCGCCGCTTCTTCTGCGGCTGGCGGCGCAGCGCGCTGATCCCCGATGGCTGGCGGCCCGACATTTCCGGCGTCTTCGTCACGATGGAGGCGGCGGGCCTCAACCTGATGCTGGTGGGCAATCCGCTCAAGACGGTGCGCCAGCCCTGGTTCGTGGATTTCGTCGCCGGCGCGGTGACGCAGCGCATCCCGCTGCTGCTCGGCCTGCCCGGGCCTGAGGGAATGCAGGCGGCGATGCTGAAGCTGAACGGGGCGGAGATGGAAAACGCGGCGCGCACGGCGCGCGGCGCGGTGAAGGACGTGCTGGAGCGGACGTTGAAGCGGCTTTCGGCGCATCGCTTCGTGCCGTGCGCGACGGCGCAGGTCCCTGCCGATGTGAGTGGATGATGGTGACGCTGGATCAGTATCAGGCAAGGCCGCCCCGGTCTTTCCCAGCCGCCCTTGTGGCGGCTTTTTTGTTGCAGACGGCGGGCGCCTTGTTCTGGGCCGGATCGGCGGCGGAGCGCATCACCGTCCTGGAGCAGACCGTGACCCGCGACCAGGCCGCGATCGAGAAGGTGGCGGTGCTGGAAGAGCAGGTGCGCGCCATCAAGCAAAGCGTGGACCGGATCGAAATGAAACTGGATCGGAAGTCCGCAAACTAAAGGCCCGCCTCCCCTTCGTGCGCGAAGCGCACGGGAGGGGGAGGTGCCCGTAGCTGGCCAGGCGCGAAGCGCCGGTTAAGCCAGCGAAGGGCGGAGGGGTTCAGAAAAGAAAACATGACCGTTCTTGTTACTCACGCCAGGCGTCCCCTGGCGCGCAAAAGCACGCCTGTGGCGCTGGCGCCGCTCGGCCCCGGCCAGTTCGAAGGCTATGCCTCGCTGTTCGATGTCCGCGACGGCGCCGGCGACATGGTGGCGCCGGGCGCCTTTGCCGGCTCGCTCAGGCGGCGCGGGCCTTCGCAGGTGCGTCTGCTCTACCAGCATTTCGCCCATGCCCCGCTCGGTGTCTGGGAGGAGATCGCCGAGGACGGGCGCGGCCTTTATGTGCGCGGCCGGCTCTCGACCGAGGTCGAGCAGGCCCGCGACGTGGCGGCGCTGCTGGCCGAGGGTGCGTTGAGCGGCCTTTCCATCGGCTTTCGCACGCTGCGCGCCAGCCGCCAGGCCCCGGGCCGCACGCTGCTGGAAGTGGATCTGTTCGAGATCTCGATCGTGACGTTTCCCCTGCTGGCGGGTTCGCAGGTCACCGCCATCGGGCCGCAGGGCGGCTTCGCCCGGACCTTGCGCCATACCGGCGCCATGCTGCGGGCGATGGCCTGACTCTTTTCAACCATGGAGACTTTTGGAATGGAACTGGAATCCAAGGCATTCGGCCAGGACAACGGCCTGGAAGTGAAGAAGGCGTTCGAGGACTTCCTCGCCGGCTTCGAGGCCTTCAAGCAGAGCAATGACGAGCGGCTGAAGGGGCTGGAGAAGCGTTCCGCCGACGTGCTGCTGGACGAGAAGGTGGCGCGCATCAACACGGCGCTGGAAAGCCAGCAGCGCCATCTGGACAGCCTGATGCTGCAGGCGGCGCGCCCGGCGCTGGGCGGCGAGCGCAAGCTGGCCGATCCGCGCAGCTTGGAACGCAAGCACGCCTTCGACCGCTATGTGCGCGCCGGCGACGCGGCGGGCCTGTTCGAAGTGAAGGCGATGAGCGAGGGCAGCAATGCCGATGGCGGCTATACCGTGCCGCTCGAAATCGAGCGCACCATCGACCGTGTGCTGGGCGCGGCCTCGCCGATCCGCGCCATCGCCACGGTGCGCCAGATCGGTGGCGGCACCTATCGCAAGCCCATCGTGACGGCGGGGGCGGCGAGCGGCTGGACCGGCGAAACCGACGCCATTTCCTCGCCCACCGCTGCGCCCACCCTGGCGGCGCTGGATTTCCCGGCGATGGAGCTTTACGCCATGCCCGCCGCCACCCAGCATTTGCTGGACGATTCCCAGGTGGACATCGAGCAGTGGCTGGCGGAGGAAGTGCAGACCGTCTTCGCCGAGCAGGAAGGCGCCGCCTTCGTGAATGGCACCGGCAGCGGCCAGCCCAAGGGCTTCCTGAAATACACCAATGTCGCCGACGCCAGCTGGAGCTGGGGCAATATCGGCTATGTCGCCTCGGGCGCCGATGGCGCCTTCCTGGCCGATGAGGATGCGCCGGCCGACGCGCTGCTGGGCCTGGCCTATGCGCCCCGCCAAGCCTATCGCGCCAATGGCCGCTGGGTGATGAACCGCAAGACCGAAAGCGCCATCCGCAAGTTCAAGGATGCCGGCGGCAATTATGTCTGGCAGCCGGGCACGGCCGCCGGCCAGCCCGCCACCATCTTCGGCTATCCGGTGACCGAAGTGGAGGACATGCCCGACATCGCTTCGAACAGCTATTCGATTGCCTTCGGCGATTTCGCCCGCGGCTATCTGGTGGTGGACCGCATCGGCGTGCGGGTTCTGCGCGATCCCTACAGCGCCAAGCCCTATGTGCTGTTCTACACCACCAAGCGGGTCGGCGGCGGGGTGCAGAATTTCGAGGCGATCAAGCGGATGAAGTTTTCCGCTTCTTAAGTGACCCCCTCCGGTTTCAGCTTCCGCTCGGCTGCTCGGTCCCTCCGGACCTCGCACTCGCCTCGCTGGCTGAAACCCCCTCCCCCATCCTGGTGCTCCGC
>CAZYGO010000144.1:0-3842 GCA_964647455.1 uncultured Rhizobium sp. | reverse complement strand
AGGGTCGAATTGATCAGATTGCCTTCCGCCAGTCGCCCGAAATGATGTGAGGGATCATAGCTGCGGACGAAGGAGGTGAAGCCCGGCAGTTCCTTCAGGCCGTTGATGTCGCGCACGGCCCCGTCATAGACGATGCCGTTGCCGGTGCGGGCATAGATGGCGTTGCCGACATTGTCGCCGATCGAGGGGCCGTCGGTCTTCAGCCCGAAATGGTCGCTGACATAGACGTCGCGCGGCTGCAGCATGTCCACCGGCCAGGAATTGGTCGCCAGCTTGCGGCCTTCGGCGCGGCCGTCTTCCTCGATGATCTTCTGGATGTCGGGGCGGCCCGGCATCCAGCCCGAGGTCAGCGCCCGGCCGACCAGGATCTTTTCCGGGAAGATGGTGTACCAGCCGTCTTCATACTGGTGGAGGAAGCCGGCGGCGCGCAGCGTCGCCCAGGCCTCCTCCATCGTCACCGTCTTCATCTTGTCGAGGATGTCGTCCGGCACCTTTGGCCGTCCGTCGGCGAAGCGCTCGCCGGTCCAGTAGGCGGTCTGGTGGATCACTTCCTCACGGCTGGTGAAGCCTTCATGGGCGAGGGCCATGCCGGGAGCCAGCAGCGCCGCCGCCATCAGCATGGCGTGAAGTTTGCGTTTCATCATTCTATCCTGAAACCGTCTACCAGTTGGTGAAGGACCCGTCGGGCCGGTGATTGAGCAGCATGCCGGCGCGATAGGTGTTGTATTCGCCGATCTGCTTCAGCTTGCCGACATCCACTTCCACGCCCAGGCCCGGCCGGTCGTTGGGCCAGAGCTTGCCGTTCTTGAAGTCATAGACCTTGGGCAGATAGGGCCAGGTGCGGCTGCCATTGCCCAGCATCTCCATCAGGGCCGGGACCGAGGTTGAAGTCAGGCAGTTGACCAGCGCCGCCTCGGCGATCGGGCCGGTGAAATGCGGGATCATGCCGACATAATGGGTTTCGGCCAGCGCCACGATCTTCATGAACTCGCTGATGCCGCCGACATTGGGCAGCGTGACGCGGGCATAGTCGATCAGCTGGCGTTCGATCAGGGTGTTGACGTCCCACTTGTAGCCGAACTGCTCGCCCACCGCGATCGGCACCTTGGTGCGCTGGCGCATGGTCTCGTAGCTGTCAACGCCCTCGCTGCGGATCAGGTCCTCGCAGAAATAGGGCGCCAGCTGTGCGTCCTCGATCATCTGGCAGAGGCGGATGGCGTCGGGCGGATCGAGCTCGGTGTGGAAATCCAGCGCCCAGCCGCCATCGCCCGCCGCCTTCTGCATGGCGTCGCAGTCGTTGAACAGCCGGCGCACCAGGGCGAAGCGGTCCACCTCGCGGCCACCGCCGATATCGGCGGCGCTGCGATAGACGCGAAAGCCGGCGTCGCGGCAGGCCTTGGCGGTATCGCCGATGGTGGCGGTCTGGCTGGGGCGGGGAAAGGCGGTGGCGTAAAGCTCGACATACTCGCGCGACTTGCCGCCCAGCAGCTGCCAGATCGGCACGCCCAGCGCCTTGGCCTTCAGGTCCCAGAGCGCCAGGTCGAGCGCGCCCAGGGAATGGATTTTTTCCCGGCCCGCCGGATAGAAATAGCCGCGCATCATCCGCTGCCACAGATTGTCGATGCGGAACGGGTCCAGCCCGATCAGCATGGCGGCGCATTCCTCCATGGTGCGCGGCTCGCCGCCTTCGCCGATGCCCTTGAGGCCGGATTCGGTCTCGATGATCACGACATTGGTGGACTGGTTGACCATGGGCTGGCCCTGGCGGCCCTGGGCGTCGCCCGGCGTGGTGTAGTAGTGCACCACCTTGATCTTGTCCTGCGGCAGGCCCAGCGCATCGGCGGCCGGCGGCAGCCACAGCGCCGACGCGGCGCCGCCCAGGCCGGCAAGCGCGGCGCGGCGATTCCAGTTTTTCATTCCCACCTCCCTGAGATCGTTCTTGTTTGCGGCAGGGTGCAGGGCGCCGCCGATGCTGTAAAGCGCGGCTTTCCGCGGGACGTGTTGATGGGCGCGAAAAAAAGCCCCCGTTCGTCGCGAGACAAACGGGGGCAGGATGGCCAGGGAGGCCCGAGGTCTGGGAAGGAAGGTCCAGACCTCTCTAAAAATCGCGCATGGGAAAGAAGGGCCGCAGCCCGCCTAGGGCCGCTTGCCGGCACGGCGCTCCCAAGCATCGCCGTGTCTTTGCATTTTTTCGCCGGCACTCTGTCGGGCCGGTCATTTGTCTGAGTTTGTATTTCATGAAGCGCGCGGCAGTGCAATCCCGGAAAAACGGGCGTATTCACGGCGTGGATATGCAACCGATTGCTCCTGCCGGCGCCATTTTGTGCCCACGTTTGCAATTGTTTCGATCCGTTCGGCCTGGCGGGGACGCGCTCGCGAACAAGCCCGCGGTTTTGCGGCACGCGACCTGGAGTGCGGCCGCGGATGCGCCGCTGCCGGGTGCTTTTTTGTCATGCGCCACCGGTTCGGTCGATCCCCGCCCGCATGACGTCTTCTCCATGCGAAAAAAAGCGCGCGCGAAAGCCGCCGCGGGGACGCGGCGGCGGCGATTTGGCAGTGGCGCCATGTCCCTGTGTCTCGGTATTGTCCGACAAGATTTTGGCAACCTGCAGACGGGGAGTGGAAAATGGCCAACCGCATGCGCACGGGATTGATCCTGGCCCTGCTCCTGGCGACGGGGAGCGCCCTCGGCCAGGTCGGCACCAACCGTCCCGATCCCGTTCCCGGCGCCAGGCCCGCGCCGGTCGAGCACATCAAGATCCATGGCAAGGCGCTGGAAGGAAATCTGGAAGGCGATGCGGTGGACCGCGACGCCGTCGTCATCCTGCCGCCCAGCTATGCCAGCGAACCCAATCGCCGCTATCCGGTGGTCTATGCGCTGCACGGCTATTCCATCGGCGCCGAGCAGTGGAGCGGGGAAATCCGCGTGCCGCAGACCGTCGAAGGCGCCGTCGCCAGGGGCGCCAGGGAAATGATCGTCGTGCTGCCGGATGCCAAGACGCTTCACAATGGCTCGATGTACTCCAACTCGGCCACCACCGGGAATTTCGAGGACTATGTCGCGCACGATGTGGTCGCCTACATGGATGCCCATTACCGCACCATTCCCGACCGCAACAGCCGCGGCCTGGTCGGCCATTCCATGGGCGGCTATGGCGCCAGCCGCATTGGCATGAAGCATCCGGAGGTTTTCGGCTCGCTCTACATCATGAGCCCCTGCTGCATGTCGGCGCGGGGCGCCGGCGGCCCGCCGGGCGCGCCCGGCGCCGCGGCGGCGGAAGACCCGCTGGCTTCGGTGAAGACGCCCGCCGATGTGGAGAAGCTGCCCTTCGGCTTACGCGCGCAGCTGGCCAGCGCGGCCGCCTGGTCGCCCAATCCGAAGAAACCGCCGCTTTATCTCGACCTGCCGGTCGGGGCGGACCGCGACGCCGTGCTGGCGAAATGGGCGGCCAACGCGCCGCTGGCCTTCGTCGACCAGTATATCCAGAACCTGCGCCAGTACCGCGCAATCGCCATGGATGTGGGCGACCAAGACGGGTTGCGGGTGGACGCCGCAAAACTGCATGACGTGATGGACAGCTATGGCGTCGCCAACAGCTTCACGATCTATCCGGGCACCCACACCAGCAACGTCGCCTTCCGCTTCCAGGATTTCGTGATGCCCTTCTTCAGCCGCACGCTGTCCTTCGAGCAGCCGGCGCGCTGATCTCACCCCGCCGGCCGCGCCCGCGGCAGCACGGCGCGGAACTGCATGCCGCCGCCGGGATTGGCTTGCGCCGACAGCTGGCCGCCATGGGCCAGCACGATCTGGCGCGCCAGGGTAAGGCCGATGCCCGAGCCGC
>CAZYGO010000143.1:0-2900 GCA_964647455.1 uncultured Rhizobium sp. | reverse complement strand
GCCGACATCACCAGCGAAACCACCATCCCTTATGAAAGCCACGCATGAGCAAGCCGACGATCCTGGTTGCCGAGGATGAGAACGCCCTCGTCACGCTGTTGCGCTACAATCTGGAGCGCGAGGGTTACCGGGTGCTGGAAGCGCGCGACGGCGAGGAAGCCCTGCTGGTCGCCGCCGAGGAAAAGCCCGACCTGGTGATCCTGGACTGGATGATGCCGCAACTTTCCGGCATCGAGGTCTGCCGCCGCCTGCGCGGCCGCCAGGAGACCCGCAACGTCCCCATCCTGATGCTGACCGCGCGCGGCGAGGAAACCGACCGCATCCGCGGCCTCGATACCGGCGCCGACGACTATCTCACCAAGCCTTTCTCGATGACCGAATTGCTGGCGCGGCTGCGGGCCGTGCTGCGCCGCATCCGCCCCAGCCTGGCGGAAGACGTGGTCACGGTCGGCGACATCGAGATGGACCGCGCCGCCCACCGCGTCCGCCGCGCCGGCAAGGAAGTGCATCTGGGCCCGACCGAATACCGGCTGCTCGATCATCTGATCCAGCATCCCGGCCGGGTCTTTTCGCGGGAGCAGCTGCTGGACGCGGTCTGGGGCTCGGACGTCTATGTCGAGGCCCGCACCGTGGACGTGCATGTCGGGCGCCTGCGCAAGGCGCTGAACGTGGACGGCACCGAAGACCCGATCCGCACCGTGCGCTCGGCGGGTTATTCGCTCGACGAATCCAGCGCGGTCAAAGCAGCTTCCTGATCGGCGCTTCGAGTTCTTCCGGCCTGGCGCCGGGCGCATAGCGCGCCACCGGCACCCCGTCGCGCCCCACCAGGAATTTGGTGAAATTCCATTTGATGGATTCGGTGCCCAGCAGGCCGGGCTGCGCCTTTTTCAGGTACTGGAAAAGCGGATGGGCTTCCGGCCCGTTGACCTCGATTTTCCCGAACAGCGGAAAGCTGACGCGGTACTTGGCGGTGCAGAATTCGGCGATCTCTTTCTCGGTGCCCGGTTCCTGGCCGCCAAACTGGTTGCAGGGAAAGCCCAGCACGGTCAGGCCTTCGTCGCCGAACTGTTCGTACAGGTCCTCCAGCCCGGCATATTGCGGGGTGTAACCGCACTGGCTGGCGGTGTTGACGATCAGCAGCACCTGGCCCCGCCAGCGCGACAGCGAAACCTCCTCGCCGTTCAGCAGTCGGGCGGAAAAGTCGTAGATGGTCATGGACGCAGTTTAGCGCATGTCCGGCCGCTCCTGTCATGGCCTGCGAACGCGGGGCCACCCAGGCGGCGCGAGACTCTTTCTGGCGGAACAAAGCGGCTTCAGCCGGATGGCCACCTGGCGGGCCATGGCATGGCAGCCAGCTCTAACTCGCCATCCGTCCCTTGTCCTTCTCGCGCCGCTGCTGCTGCGGCTGATAGGCCTTGCGGGCATGGGCCTCGCAATAGGGCGAACCGGCCTTGGGGCTTCGGCCGCAGAAATGGAACTCGGTGGCGGCGGGATCGCCGATCGGCCAGCGGCACATCCGGTCAGAGATGGTCAGCACGGTGGCGAAGTTGCCGTCCTCCAGCTGCAGCGGATCCTCCTCCACCACCGGGGCGGGGGGCATGGCGTTGCGCAGGGTGCTGGCCTTGGGGGCCGAGGGCAGGCGGGGCCGGTCGGCACGGGCCGGGCTGGCGCGGCCGGCCAGGCCCAGGCGGTGGACCTTGCCGATCACGGCATTGCGGGTGACGCCCCCCAGGGCGCGGGCGATCTGGCTGGCGGACAGCCCCTCGGTCCAGAGGTTTTTCAGCTGCTCGACCCGTTCGTCGGACCAGTTTGCCTGTGTCATGCGCTCTCCTTGGACGGCCTCTGGCTGGCGCAGGCGACTCAAGGTCCGCTCCCAGCCACAAGATATCGTACCGCCCTCGCGGCACCGCACAAGCGGAGCGGGGCTCCCCCCAGCCCTTGTCCACAGAAAGAGAATCGGCACGCGCATAACCGTTGTCATGACCCCGCAACTTGTCTGCGCCATCGCAAAGGCCGATAACTCCCCGCTTTCCGGGGAATCACCCCCATCCCTGAGGAGGCTCCTGTGTTTCCCGCCGTTCTTCCCACCTACAACCGGGCGGATGTCGCATTCGTCCGCGGCGAGGGTTCGTACCTCTTCGCCGAGGATGGGAAGCGCTATCTCGACTTCGGGTCGGGCGTGGCGGTCAATGCCTTCGGCCATGCCCATCCGCGCCTGATCAAGGCGCTGACCGAGCAGGCGGGCAAGGTCTGGCACACCTCCAACCTCTACCGGGTTCCCGGCCAGGAGGCGCTGGCGGGCAAGCTGGTGGGCGCCAGCTTCGCCGACACGGTCTTTTTCACCAATTCCGGCGCCGAAGCGATCGAGCTGTCAATCAAGATGGCGCGGCGCTGGCATTTCGTGAACGGCCACCCGGAGCGCTTCCATATCCTCACCTTCGAGGGCGCCTTCCATGGCCGCACCCTGGGCGGTATCTCGGCCGGCGGCAATCCGAAATACCTGGAAGGCTTCGGGCCCAAGCTGGAAGGCTTCGACCAAGTACCGCTGAACGATCTCAAGGCCACGGAAGCCGCGATCACCGAAAAGACCGCTGCGCTGCTGATCGAGCCCATCCAGGGCGAAGGCGGCATGCGCGCCGCCGATCCGGAGTTCCTGCGCGCCTTGCGCCGGCTCTGCGACGAGAAGGGCCTGCTGCTGATCTTCGACGAGATCCAGACCGGGGCCGGCCGCACCGGCAAGGTCTTCGCCCATGAATGGGTGGGCGTCACCCCCGACATCCGGGCGGCGGCCAAGGGCATCGGCGGCGGCTTTCCCGTCGGCGCCGTGCTGGCCACCGCCGAGGCCGCCAAGGGCATGACGGCCGGCACCCATGGCAGCACCTATGGCGGCAATCCGCTCG
>CAZYGO010000142.1:0-3869 GCA_964647455.1 uncultured Rhizobium sp. | reverse complement strand
CATTCCCGAAAGCTTCAACGTGCTGGTCAAGGAAATGCGCTCGCTCGGCCTCAATGTGGAGCTGGCCGACAGCGCCGAACTGGCGGACGCCAAACCCGTCTGACGACTAAAAGCGCCGGCTGATCGCCGGCAACCGGAGCGCCGGGACGCCGGCGGTCCAAACCAAGAATGGGAGACCATCCCGCATGAACGCGATGAACCAAGACCTGATGAACGTGTTCGGCCAGCAGCCGATCGCGCCCGTGTTCGATCAATTGCGCATCTCGATCGCCAGTCCAGATCAGATCCGCGCCTGGTCGTTCGGCGAAATCAAGAAGCCGGAAACGATCAATTACCGCACGTTCAAGCCGGAGCGGGACGGCCTGTTCTGCGCGCGCATCTTCGGGCCGATCAAGGATTACGAGTGCCTGTGCGGCAAGTACAAGCGGATGAAGTTCAAGGGCATCATCTGCGAAAAATGCGGCGTTGAAGTCACGCTCCAGCGCGTGCGTCGCGAGCGGGTGGGCCATATCGAACTGGCCGCCCCGGTCGCGCACATCTGGTTTCTGAAATCGCTGCCCTCGCGCATCGGCCTGATGCTCGACATGCCGCTCAAGGACATCGAGCGCGTTCTATATTTCGAGCAATATATCGTCACCGAGCCGGGGCTGACCCCGCTCAAGGCGCGCGAGTTGCTGACGGAAGAAGATTATATCAAGGCGCAGGACGAATACGGCGAGGATGCGTTCACGGCCAAGATCGGCGCCGAAGCGATCCAGGAATTGCTCAATCAGCTCGACCTCGAAAAGGAAGCCGAGCAATTGCGCAAGGAGATCGCTGAATCGACGTCGGAACTGAAGCCGAAGAAGCTCGCCAAGCGGCTCAAGCTCGTCGAAGCGTTCATGAAGAGCGGCAACCGTCCGGAATGGATGGTGATGACGGTCATTCCCGTCATCCCGCCGGAACTGCGCCCGCTTGTGCCGCTCGACGGCGGCCGCTTCGCGACTTCCGATCTCAACGACCTCTATCGCCGCGTGATCAACCGCAACAACCGCCTGAAGCGGCTGATGGAGCTGCGCGCGCCGGACATCATCATCCGCAACGAAAAGCGGATGCTGCAGGAAGCGGTCGATGCGCTGTTCGATAACGGCCGGCGCGGGCGCGTCATCACCGGCGCGAACAAGCGCCCGCTGAAATCGCTCGCCGACATGCTGAAGGGCAAGCAAGGCCGCTTCCGGCAAAACCTGCTCGGCAAGCGCGTCGATTATTCCGGCCGCTCGGTGATCGTGGTCGGGCCTGAACTCAAGCTGCACCAGTGCGGCCTGCCGAAGAAGATGGCGCTCGAATTGTTCAAGCCGTTCATCTATTCGCGGCTCGATGCCAAGGGCCTCTCGGGCACCGTCAAGCAATCGCGCCGCATGGTGGAGAAGGAGCGCCCCGAAGTGTGGGACGTGCTTGAGGAAGTCATCCGCGAGCATCCCGTTCTGCTCAACCGCGCCCCGACGTTGCACCGTCTCGGCATCCAGGCGTTCGAGCCGAAGCTGATCGAAGGCAAGGCGATCCAGCTTCACCCGCTCGTCTGCACCGCCTTCAACGCCGATTTCGACGGCGACCAGATGGCCGTTCACGTGCCGCTTTCGCTCGAAGCGCAGCTCGAAGCGCGCGTGCTGATGATGAGCACGAACAATATCCTCTCCCCGGCCAATGGCCGCCCGATCATCGTGCCCAGCCAGGACATCGTGCTCGGCCTCTATTATCTCAGCCAGGTGAAGGAGAAGGAGCCCGGCGAAGGCAAGCTGTTCGCGGATATGGGCGAGATCGAAAGCGCGCTGGAAGCGGGCGCGGTTTCGCTGCACAGCAAGATCAGGGCGCGGTTCGAAACGCGCGACGAGAACGACAAGCCCAAATTCATCACCGTGGAAACGACGCCCGGGCGCATGAAGATCGCCGAGGTGCTGCCCAAGCACCACAAGATCGCGCCCGATCTCATCGGCACGCTGATGACCAAGAAGGAAATCGGCAATCTGATCGACGCCGTCTATCGCCATTGCGGCCAGAAGGCGACGGTCATCTTCGCCGACCAGATCATGGCGCTCGGCTTCCGCGAAGCGGCCAAGGCCGGCATCTCGTTCGGCATGGCCGACATGGTCGTCCCGCCGGCGAAGGCCAAGCTCGTCGAGGAAACGCGCCAGCGCGTCGCCGAATACGAGCAGCAATATGCCGATGGCCTCATCACCAAGGGCGAGAAATATAACAAGGTCGTCGACGCGTGGTCGAAATGCACCGACAAGGTGGCCGATGCGATGATGGCCGAGGCCGAACGCCCCGCGAAGGAGCGCGGCGATCACATGGGCGGCGAGTTGAACTCGGTGTTCATGATGGCCAATTCCGGCGCGCGCGGTTCGAAGAACCAGATGAAGCAGCTCGCCGGGATGCGCGGCCTGATGGCCCGTCCCGACGGCTCGATCATCGAGACGCCGATCATCTCGAACTTCAAGGAAGGCCTTTCCGTGCAGGAATATTTCAATTCCACGCACGGCGCCCGCAAGGGCCTGGCCGATACCGCCTTGAAGACCGCGAATTCCGGCTATCTCACGCGCCGCCTGGTCGACGTCGCTCAGGATTGCATCATCACGGAAGACGATTGCGGCACCGATCAGGGCATCCAGATGACCGCCGTGATCGACGGCTCTGAAGTCGTCGTTTCGCTCGGTAACCGCATCCTCGGGCGCACGATCGCGCAGGATATCGTCGATCCGCGCACCGGCGAGATCATCGCGCCGGCCAATTCGTTCATGGACGAGGATTTCGTCGCCAAGATCGAAGACCGCGCGGTGCAGAGCGTGAAAGTGCGCTCCGTGCTGACCTGCGATGCGCGCACGGGCGTGTGCGCGGCCTGCTATGGGCGCGATCTTGCCCGCGGCACGCCGGTCAATATCGGCGAAGCGGTCGGCGTCATCGCGGCGCAATCGATCGGCGAGCCGGGCACGCAGCTCACGATGCGCACCTTCCACATCGGCGGCGCCGCGCAGGTCGCGGATCAATCGGTGATGGAATCGGCCCATGACGGCACGATCAAGCTGGTCAACCGCAACACGGTGAAGGGCCCGAGCGGCGATTTCATCGTCATGAGCCGCAACATGCAGGCGGTGATCGTCGATAACGAAGGCAAGGATCGCCAGAGCTTCAAGCTGCCGTTCGGCTCGCGCCTCAAGGTCGGCGAGGAAAAGCAGGTCAAGCGCGGCGATCGCATCGCCGAATGGGATCCCTATTCGACGCCGATCATCACCGAAGTGGCGGGCAAGGTTCGTTTCGAGGATCTCGTCGAGAACGTTTCGGTTCGCGACGATTTCGACGAAGAGACCGGCATCTCCTCCAAGGTCGTGATCGATTGGCGCTCGAATCCGAAGGGCGCCGATCTGCGCCCCTCGCTCGTGATCCTCAACGACAAGGGCAATCCGGCGAAACTCTCGACGGGCGCGGAAGCGCGCTATCTGCTGGCGATGGGCGCGATCCTGTCGGTGGCCGATGGCGATACCGTGAAGCCCGGGCAGGACCTGGCGCGTATCCCCACCGGCGGCGCCAAGACGCGCGACATCACGGGCGGTCTTCCCCGCGTGGCCGAACTCTTCGAAGCGCGCCGGCCGAAGGATCACGCCGTCATCGCCGAGGCCGATGGGCGCGTCGAGTTCGGCAAGGACTACAAGGCCAAGCGCCGCATCCGCATCGTGCCGGACGATGAATCGGCCGAAGCGATCGAATACATGATCCCGAAGGGCAAGCACCTGGCGGTTCAGGAAGGCGATCGCGTGCAGAAGGGCGATTATCTGCTCGATGGCAATCCGGCCCCGCAGGACATCCTCGCCGTCATGGGCGTGGAAGCGCTCGCG
>CAZYGO010000141.1:0-3371 GCA_964647455.1 uncultured Rhizobium sp. | reverse complement strand
CTCGCCGCGCTGGTATGTGCTGAAAGGCCGCCGTGACGAGGCCCTATCGGTGCTGCGCCGCATCAGCGATAACACCACCGCCCAGACCACGCTGGCGGAAATCGACGCCACGCTGGTGGAGCGCACCCGCCCCCTCCTCTCCTTCGGCGGCAAGGTGCTGTTCGTCGGCATCATGCTGTCGGTGTTCCAGCAGTTCATCGGTATCAACGCGGTGCTCTATTACGGGCCGCAGATGTTCCAGAATGCCGGATTCTCCGCCAATGTGGCGCTGCTGCAGACCGTGGTGGTGGGCATCGCGCTCCTGGTCTTCACCCTGGTGGCGCTGGTGACGGTGGACCGCTGGGGCCGCAAGCCCCTGCTCATCCTGGGAGGGGCCATCCAGGCGGTGGCGATGTTCGCGCTGGGGGCGCAGTTTGCCAACCATGCCACCAATGCCGGGCCGCTGATCGCCGCCGTCGCCTATATCGCCGGCTTCTCGCTGTCCTGGGGGCCGGTGACCTGGGTGATGCTGGCGGAGATCTTCCCCAACTCGATCAAGGGCAAGGCCATGGCCATCGCCGTGGCGGCGCAGTGGATCGCCAACCTCTTCATCTCCTGGTCGTTCAAGATCCTGGACGGTTCGAGCGCGCTCAACGCCATCGCAAACCATGCCATCGCCTATTGGGTCTATGGCGCCATGAGCATCCTGGCCGCGCTCTTCGTCTGGAGAATCGTGCCCGAAACCAAGCAGCACAGCCTGGAAGCGATCGAAGGCTTCTGGAAGAAGCGCGACGCCTGAGAATTTCAACAAGGGACTGCCATGCGTAACGGCGCGAAGACTGTTCTGCTGGGACTTCTGCTTGCCTTGCCGGCACGAGCGCAGATCCAGACCGCGCCATCGAACGCGCCCTGGTTCAACACCGCCCTGCCCATCGCGGCCCGCGTCAGCGCCCTGATCGACCAGATGACGCCGGCGGAAAAGGCCTCGCAGCTGGTGAACCAGTCGCGCGCCATCCCGCGGCTGGGCGTGCCAGCCTATAACTGGTGGAGCGAGGCGCTGCACGGCGTCGCCCGCAACGGCTATGCCACCGTCTTCCCGCAGACCATCGGTCTGGCCGCCACCTTCAACACCGCCCTGGTGCACGAGATGGGCGAAGCGATCTCCACCGAAGCGCGGGTGAAATACAACCAGGCCCTGCGCAGCGGCGAGGTCGGCATCTACCAGGGCCTGACCTTCTGGTCGCCCAACATCAACATCTTCCGCGACCCGCGCTGGGGCCGCGGCCAGGAAACCTATGGCGAGGACCCGTTCCTGACGGGCCGCTTCGGCATCGCCTTCGTCACCGGCATGCAGGGCGACGATCCGGACCATCCGCGGGTCATCGCCACCACCAAGCACTATGCCGTCCATTCCGGACCCGAACCGACCCGTCACCACGACGACTACGCCGGCAGCCGGCATGACATGGAAGACACCTATCTTCCCGCCTTCCGCGCCGCGATCGTGGACGGCAAGGCCGGCTCGCTGATGTGCGCCTACAACGCCGTGAACGGCGTTCCGGCCTGCGCCAACGATTTTCTGATGCAGCAGACATTGCGGGACGCCTGGAAGTTCGATGGCGTGGTGGTGTCCGATTGCGGCGCCATCCACGACATTGCCGGCGGCATGCCGCGCTTCCAGTCGCCGGGCCACATGTACCGCCAGACCATGCCCGAAGCCGCCGCGGTATCGCTGCAGGTGGGCGTGGACAACAACTGCGCTGATTTCGCCGAACCGACGCTGGATAGCTCGGACTACGATCCCTATGTCGAAGCCCAGGCCAAGGGCCTGGTCAGCGGCGCGGTCGTGGACGCTTCGCTGCGCCGCCTGTTCACCGCCCGCATGAAGCTGGGAATGTTCGATCCCAAGGGCTCGGGCCGCTATGACGCCATTCCCGACAACGCCCTCAATTCACCCGCCCATGACGCGCTGGCGCTGCGCGCGGCTCGTGAAAGCATGGTGCTGCTGAAGAACAACGGCCTGCTGCCGCTGAAACCCTCCATCAGGCGCATCGCCGTGGTCGGACCCCTGGCGGACCAGGTGGCGGTGCTGCTGGGCAATTACAACGGCACGCCGCTGAAGCCGGTGACGGCGCTGGCGGGCATCCGCGCCGCCTTCCCCCGCGCCAGGATCACCTACCAGGCGGGCACGGCACGGCTGCTGCGCGAGGCCAGCCTGATTCCGACATCGGCGCTGACCACGCCCGACGGCAAGCCCGGCCTGAAGGCTGAAATCTGGGCCAATACCGATTTCAAGGGCACGCCCGCCATCAGCCGCGTCGATGCCCAGGTGAACTATACCCGCGAGATGCCCAAGCTGCTGCCGCAGGCACCGGGCAAATCGGCCCGCTGGACCGGCTTCATCACCGCGCCGGAAACCGGCATCTACAATGTCGGCATCGAGGCCGGCAAATCCCAGTTCTGGATCGACGACAAGCTGGTGGCCGAGGACAACCAGTCCACGCCGCGCCAGCCGCGCCTGGCGGAAATCCGCATGGAGAAAGGCAAGCGCTACCAAGTGCGCATCGAGCAGAATCCCAGCGCGGGCCCGGTGGTGCGGCTGGTGTGGTTCAAGGTCGATCCGACCGCCCTGGCCAGCGCCATCGCGTCCATCAAGGATGCCGATGTGGTGGTGGCGGTGGTTGGCATCTCGCCGCAGCTCGAAGGCGAGGAAATGAAGGTCAACCTGGATGGCTTCCTGGGCGGCGACCGCACCAGCCTGGACATTCCCCGGGAAGAAGAGGCGCTGCTGGAAGCCGTGAAGGCAAGCGGCAAGAAACTGGCGGTGGTGCTGATGAACGGTTCGGCGCTCAGCGCCAATTGGGCGGACAAGAACGCAGACGCCGTCCTTGACGCCTGGTATCCGGGCCAGGAAGGCGGCACCGCCATCGGCCAGACCCTGAGCGGCGAGAACAATCCCGCCGGGCGGCTGCCGGTGACGTTCTACAAGAGCGTGGCCGACCTGCCGCCCTTCGAAGATTACAGCATGGCAAACCGCACCTACCGCTACTTCAGGGGCAAGCCGCTTTATCCCTTCGGGCACGGCCTGTCCTACACAAAGTTTACCTATGGCGGCCTGAAACTGTCGTCCGCGAACGTGCAGGCGGGCGGCACCCTGGGCGTCGATGTGACGGTGAGGAATACCGGTAAGCTGGCCGGTGACGAGGTGGCGCAGCTTTATCTTTCCTTCCCGGAAAGCCCCGGCATGCCGGTGCGGGCGCTGCGCGGCTTTACGCGGGTGACGCTGAATGTGGGCGAAAGCCGCACATTGCATTTCGACCTTTCGCCGCGCGATCTTTCCAGTGTCACGGCGGCGGGGGACCGCATCGTGGCGCCGGGGGCCTATCGCCTGA
>CAZYGO010000140.1:0-3454 GCA_964647455.1 uncultured Rhizobium sp. | reverse complement strand
GCAGGGGCGCAAGGCCTGGCTGCAGGTGGCCAAGGGCGAAGTGCGGGTGGACGATGCGCTGCTGAAGACCGGCGACGCCGCCGCCATCACAGACATGGCGCAGATCATGGTCAAGGCCGACAGCGAAAGCGAAGTGCTGCTGTTTGACCTGGCTTAGTTTCCCCCTCCGGCCTTCGCATCGCAAGCGCTGCTACGGCCACCTCCCCCAATGCGAGTGCGCTTGCGCGCATGCGGGGGAGGTGACCTGCGTGGTTGCGATCGGCCCCGGTGACGTTTTCCCCTCCGTCACCGGGGCTTTTCTTTTTGCGAGACATCCATGCCCCTGCAATTGAACACGCCGCCCGCGCAAGAGCCGGTGACGCTGGCCGAGGCCAAGGCCTGGCTGCGCGTCGAAAGCGGCGGCGACGAAGACGAGCTGATCGCGGCGCTGATCGCGGCGGCGCGGGCGCGGGCCGAATGGCACACCGGCCGCGCCTTCGTCACGCAAGCCTGGACGCTGTGGCTGGACCGGGCGGGCCCGTGCATCGAGATCCCGCTGCCGCCGTTGCAAGCCGTGACGGCGGTGACGCTGTATGGCGCCGACGATGCGCCGACGGTGCTGGACAGCGGCGATTACGCGGTGGATCTGCCCGGTTCGCGGCTGCTGCTGAAGCAGATGCCGCTCAATCTGCGCGCCATCAACGCCGTCGCCATCGCCTTCACCGCCGGTTATGGCGCGGCGTCCGCCGTGCCGGCGCCGATCGCCCAGGCGATCCTGCAGATCGTGGCCGCGCTCTATGAGCATCGCGGCGCCGACACCGCGCCGACGCCGGACAATGCCCTGGCGCTCTTGGCGCCGTATCGCATCCTGAAACTTTGAGGTTCCCATGACAGCCCAACGCGGCCGCGACCTTCTGCTCAAGATCGGTGACGGCGGCAGCCCCGAAAGTTTCACCACCGTCGCTGGGCTGAAGGCCAAGACCCTGGCCTTCAACAGCACCAGCATCGATGTGACCAACGCCGATTCCGCCGATGGCTGGCGCGAGCTGATGGCGGGCGGGATCAAGAGCGCCAGCCTGTCCGGCTCCGGCGTCTTCAAGGACGCGGCGTCGGATGCCGCGCTGCGCGCCGCCTTCTTCGCCGGCGCCGCGCCCAACTGGCAGGTGGTGATCCCCGGCTTCGGCACCGTGACGGGGCCGTTCCGCATCACGGCGCTGCAATATGACGGCCCCCATGACGGCGAGGTGAAGATCTCGCTGTCGCTGGCCTCGGCCGGCGCGCTGAGCTTCGCGGGCGTGTGATGGCGAACCGGATGCGCGGCGAGGCGGCGCTGGAAGCGGGCGGGCGGCAATACCGGCTGCTGCTCACCCTGGGCGCCCTGGCGGAGATCGAGGACGGGTTGGGGCTGGACGATCTGTCCGGCGTGGCGGCGCGGCTGAAGCAGCCGCGCGCGGCCGACCTTGCCATCGTGGCGGCGGCGCTCCTGCGCGGCGGCGGCCAGGACATGTGCCCGGCCGAGGTGCTGCGGCTGGAATGCGACCTGGGGGAACTGGTGCGGGCGGTGACGGCGGCGTTTGAGAATGCCGGACTTTGCGCGCCGCAAGGGGAAGGGCGGGATAGCGGCCCTTTTGCTGGCAGCGGCTCATCGGCCTCGGCCTCGGGCTGATGGGTCTTTCACCGCGCGATTTCTGGGCCCTGTCGTTGCCGGAATGGCGGGTGCTGTGCCAGGCGCGCTTTCCCGCCGCGCCCTCGCTGAACCGCGGCGGGCTCGACCATCTGATGAAACAGCATCCGGACACCTGACATGGCCAAAACCAGCAAGCCTCTCGACGGCGCGGCGCAGAGCATGGGCGATTTCGCCGCTGCGGTGGGCGCCAGCGCGGCAGGCATCGAAAGCGCGGTCGGCCGCAGCTTCGACGCGGTGGCGAACACCATCGCGCGGGCGGCCGTTTCGGGCCGCGCCTCGATGGGGCAGCTGACGGCCGCGATCCTGGCCGATTTCGACCGCATCGCGGCGCGCCAGTTCATCGCCCAGCCGATCGAAAGCCTGATCGGCGCGGTGGCGGATTCCATTCTGCCCATCGCGGGCGCCCGCGCCATTGGCGGGCCGGTGATGGCGGGCGAGAGCTATCTGGTGGGCGAGCGGGGACCGGAACTGTTCACGCCCGCCGGCAATGGCGCGATCACGCCCGGCGGCGCGCCGGCGGCGGCGCGGCCATCGGTGGTGGTGAACATCACCACGCCGGATGCCGCCAGCTTCATGAAGTCGAGGAGCCAGGTGGCGGCGATGCTGGCGAAGGCGGTGGGGCAGGGGCAGCGGAATCTATGACGGCTTTCCACGAGGTCGGCTTCCCGCTGGCCATCGCCTTTCATTCCACCGGCGGACCGGGACGGCGGACCGAGATCGTCACCCTTGGCAGCGGCCATGAGGAGCGCAACGCCGTCTGGGCCGGTTCTCGCCGCAGCTATGACGTGGGCTCGGGCGTGCGCACGCTCGATGACCTTTCCGCCGTCATCGCCTTCTTCGAGGCGCGCATGGGCCGGCTGTACGGCTTCCGCTTCCAGGATTTCGCAGACTGCAAAAGCTGCGCCCCCGCCGCCGCGCCCGCCGCCACCGACCAGCTGCTGGGCCTGGGCGACGGCGTCACCCGCACATTCCAGCTTCGCAAGACCTATGCCGACACCGCCGCGGCGTATGTCCGCGATATCGTCAAGCCGGTGGCGGGCAGCGTGGCTGTCGCGGCGGATGGCGTGGCGCTGGAGAGCGGCTTTTCCGTGGACAGCACCACCGGCCTCGTCACCTTCGAGACCGCGCCCGCCGAAGGGGTGGCGCTGACGGCCGGCTTCCTGTTCGACACGCCGGTGCGTTTCGACACTGACACGCTGTCGGTCAACCTGGCCAGCTTCGCCGCGGGCGAGATGGCCTCGATCCCGCTGACGGAGATCCGGCTGTGAAGGTGCTGCCCGCCGGCCTGCAGGCGCATCTGGACAGCGGCGCCACCACCCTGGCCTGGTGCTGGAAGCTTGTGCGCGGCGACGGCGCCGTGCAGGGCTTCACCGATCACGATCGCCCACTCGCCTTCGATGGCGTCACTTATGACGCGGCCACCGGCTTTTCCGCCAGCGAGGTGCAATCGTCGCTGGGGCTTGCCGTGGACAATCTCAGCCTGTCGGGCGCGCTGTCTTCCGCAACGCTGAACGAGGACGACCTGGCGGCGGGGCTTTACGACAATGCCGCCTTCCAGCTCTGGCGCGTCAACTGGGCCGATGTGAGCCAGCGCGTATTGATGAAGAGCGGCACGCTGGGCGAGGTGACGCGCCAGGGCGGCGCCTTCCATGCCGAACTGCGTGGCCTGGCGCAGGCCCTGAACCAGCCGGTGGGGCGCGCCTTCGGGCGATTGTGCGATGCCGCGCTGGGCGATGCGCGCTGCTGCATCAGCCCGAGCGCGAGCGCGGGCGCCGTCGCCACCGTCTT
>CAZYGO010000139.1:0-3678 GCA_964647455.1 uncultured Rhizobium sp. | reverse complement strand
AGCGTACCAACGCTTCGCGCTTTTCGGATTGCGCGTCAGGGAAGCGCGAACACCAAAAGGCTGTCGCCGCCGGACGGGCTTCCCAGATAGGAGCCGCCGGTGGCGATCAGCGCCACATACTGCTTGCCGTTGCGCGCCTTGTAGGTGATCGGGGTGGCGTGGCCGGAGTAATCCAGCTTCCAGGTCCAGATCTCCTTGCCGGTCCTGGTCTCGAAGGCGCGGAAGCGGGCATCGTCGGTGCCGGCGATGAAGGTCAGGCCGCTGGCGGTGATGATCGGGCCGCCATTGCTGACGCGGCCGGTATTCTGCTTGCCGGCCGGAGCGTTGTCGGTCACGCCCAGCGGCACGTGCCAGGCGGTTTCGCCGGTATTGACATTGATGGCCCAGAGTTCGCCCCAGGGCGGCGGCTGGCACAGCATGCGCGTCTGCGGATTGGCGAAGGTGCCGCCGGTGAAGCGCCAGCTGCCATCGGGATTCTTCACCAGCTGCTCGATCGCGCCGCGGTTGTTGACGTTGATGAGGAACAGGCCGTTCTTCGGGTCGAAGGCGCCGCCGCCCCATTCCGGCCCGCCTTCCGAGGAGGGGAAGTGGATCATCGGCCGGTCGCTGCTGATCGGTTCGAACAGGCCGCCAAAGCGCAGGTTGCGGTCGCTCACCAGCTTCTGGCAGTAGGCACGCTGTTCCGGCGTGATGTCGGTTATCTCGTCCGGCCGGATGCTGTTGCGCGCCAGCGGCTGCGGCTTGACCGGCACCGGCTGGGTGGGCGCGGCGGCTTCGCTGGGCTCGCTGGACGGCGGCACCGGCACCTCGTTCACCTGGAAGATCGGCTTGCCGGTGACGCGGTTGAGGATGAAGAGCAGGCCGTTCTTGTTGATGACGGCGACGGCGGGAATGGTCTTCACGCCGTTTGGACCGGTCTGCTTCACCTCCAGCAGCGTCGGCGGGGTGTGCAGGTCCCAGTCCCAGATGTCGTGATGGGTGACCTGGAAGTGCCAGAGATACTTGCCGGTTGCCGCGTTGACCGCCACCAGGCTGTCGCTGAAGAGATTGTCGCCCTTGTGGTCGCCGCCATAGCGGTCCAGCGTCGGCGCGCCCACCGGCAGGTAGGCGATGCCGCGCGCCTTGTCGATCGTCATCAGGTTCCAGACATTGACGCCGGAACGGTTCTTCCAGCTGTCGCCTTCCCAGGTGTCGTGGAATTTCTCGCCGGGGCCGGGAATGGTGTGGAAGGTCCAGGCCAGCTTGCCGGTCACCACGTCGAAGGCGCGCACATCGCCGGCGGGCCCCAATGTGGGGGATTCCTGCAGGCGGCTGCCCAGGATGATCAGGTTTCTGTAGATGCTGCCGGGCGCGGTGACGCCATAGCCGCCCTGCGGAAGCCCGCGGATGATCTCGGGCGTCTTCAGATCCACCATCCCGTCATTGCCGAAATCGTGGATGCGCTCGCCGGTTTTCGCGTCCAGCGCGATCAGGAAGCCGTTGATGGTGCCGAACAGGATGCGGGGCGCGTGGCGGCCATCGCCCGGCCACCAGGAAACGCCGCGGAAGGGCGGCTGGTCGCCTTTCGGCAGGTCATAGGCCCAGATTTCCTTTCCCGTGGTGGCGTTCAGCGCGATCACCCGGCCGTAAGGCGAGGGGAAATACATCACGTCGTTCACCACGATGGGCGTGGCGGTGGAATAGGGCAGGCGGCGTGGCTGGCCGGGGCGCGGCGGCGGCAGAGTGTCCGGCGCCTGGTTGAGGTGGAATTCCCAGGCGACTTTCAGCTTGCCGACATTGGCGGGCGTGATCTGGGTCAGGGGCGAAAAGCGGGCGCCGCCATCGTCGTTGCCGTAATTGGGCCAGTCGGTGGACGCAGGGATGGCCATGGCCGTGCCGCCAAGGACCGTGGCCAGCAGCGCCGGCATGAGTTTGTGCATCATGGAACGCTTCCCTCTTGTTCTTGTGCACGGGAGCATAGCCGCCATGTCCGGCGCCGGAAAGCAGAGCAATGCCTATCTTTTTGGGGCGTTTTGCCGTATCTGCGCCGCCGGAGCGCGGCCGCGCGGCCAGCAAAAAGAGTCACGAAGTGAGCAAGGCGAAGATTTTCATCGACGGCGCCGCCGGCACGACCGGCCTGGAGATCCGCGAGCGCCTGGCGCCGCGCGCCGAACTGGACGTGCTGGTGCTGTCCGATGCCGAGCGCAAGGACGCGGCCGCCCGCAAGCGCATGCTCAACGCCGCCGACCTGGTGATCCTGTGCCTGCCCGACGAGGCCGCGAAGGAAGCGGTGGCGCTGATCGACAATCCCGCCGTGAAGGTGGTGGACGCTTCCACCGCCCATCGCGTCGCACCGGGCTGGATCTATGGCTTTGCCGAACTGGAAAGGGATGGCGCGGCTGAGATCGCGGCGGCCAGGCGCGTCTCCAATCCCGGCTGCTGGGCCACCGGCTTCCTCGCCATCGTACGGCCGCTGGTGCGCGCCGGCCTTCTGCCGCACGACTATCCCGTCACCGTGCATGGCGTTTCCGGCTATTCCGGCGGCGGCAAGAGCATGATCGAGGAATTCGAGAAGGCCGATGCGCCTCACTATGTCGAGACGGTGCAGCGTTCCTACGCCCTGGGGCTGGCGCACAAGCATATCCCGGAAATGACGCGCCATGCCGGGCTGACGCGGCCGCCGCTTTTCTCGCCCAATGTCGCGCGTTTCTATCGCGGCATGCTGGTGGAAGTGCCGCTGCAGCTCTGGTCGCTGCCGGGCGCGCCGAAGGCGGCCGATCTCCATGCAGCGCTGGCCGACGCCTATGGCGGCAAGGCGCTGGTGTCGGTGGCGGGGCTGGCCGAGGCGGCGGAGATGAAGGTGCTGGACGCCGAGCTGTTGTCGGGCACCAACCTGCTCAAGCTGTTCGTTTTCGCCAATGAGGCAGCCGGGCAGGCTCGCCTGGTCGCCGTGCTGGACAATCTGGGCAAGGGCGCGGGCGGCGCGGCGGTGCAGAACATGAATCTCATGCTAGGCCTGCCCGAAACTTCCGGCCTGCTCGACTAGGCGAGGGCGCGGTCCTTTTTCGTCGTGGGTTCGTCGCGCGTGCTCGCGTACTAACGTACGCTCCGCGCGACGCTCCTGCCCACGCCACAAAATTCCTCGCGCCGAAACTGTGCTATAGGTCGTCATATGGGCCGTGTTGCCGCCACCATCGCCGCTGCCATCCTGCTGTTCGCGGGCGCGGTCTGGTACTCGCAAAGCCGGCCGCCGCCGCCCAAGGGCTATAGCGGCCTGGAATTCGCCGGCATGACGGCCGCCGATGAGGCGCGCACCCCGCTTCTGGCGCGGGGCGCGGTGATAGAGGCGGTCGATCCCGGCAGCCCGGCGGACAAGGCCGGGATCGTGGAAGGCGAGGTCGTCGCCGCCATCGACGGCAAGCCGGTCAATTCGGCGCGCCAGGCCTCGATGCGCATCCGTGCCTATCCCGTGGGCGCGCGCGCCGTGCTGACGCTGTACGACGTCATGACGGGCGAAACCAGGCCGAAGTCCGTCACCATCACTTTTGCGGACGCGCCCGATCCGAAGGAGACGAGGAAGTATGCCGTGCGCCCGCCGCGCACTCTGGCGAAGGAAGTTTTCGCGCTGCCGCCCATCATCGCCAATGCCGCCTTCGCGCGGCGGCTGTCGCGCGGTGCCTTCCTCAAGCCGCAGGAACT
>CAZYGO010000138.1:0-2925 GCA_964647455.1 uncultured Rhizobium sp. | reverse complement strand
ACCGCCGGGCGTGTATTTGCCCGCAAGATAGCCGCCGGACAGCGGGCTCCACACCAGGCAGCCGATCTGCTGGTCGGCCATCAGCGGCACCAGTTCCTGCTCCAGGTCGCGGCCCGCCAGCGAATAGTAAGCCTGGTTGGTTTCGATCCGGGCCCAGCCGCGCCGCTCGGCGATGCCGTTGGCCTTCATGATGCGCCAGGCTTCCCAGTTGGAGACGCCGACGTAACGGATCATGCGCTGGCTGACGAGATCGTCCAGCGCCCGCATGATCTCCTCCACCCCGGTGCCGATATCGGCCTGGTGGATCTGGTAGAGGTCTATGTGATCGGTCTGGAGCCGCTCCAGGCTGCGGGCGACGGCGTCCATGATGTGGCCGCGGGAGGCGCCGATATCGTTGGGGCCGGGGCCGATGCGGCCGAACACCTTGGTCGCCAGCACCACGTCGCTGCGCTTGACGCCGATCTCCTTCAGCGCCTGGCCGGTCATGCTTTCGGACTCGCCGATGGAATAGACATCGGCGGTGTCGATGAAGTTGATCCGCGCTTCCAGCGCCCGCGCGATCAGGGCGGTGGCTTCCTTCTGGCCCTGCCGGCCGATCACCCCGCCCAGGAAACCTTCGCCGGAAAAGGTCATGGTGCCGAAGCAGAGTTCGGACACCTGCAAGCCCGTATTGCCGAGGCGATTATATTTCATGTTTCAACCCTGTTTTATCCGCCGCGCCGCCAGCAGCAGCCCGATGCCGATCATGGCAACGACGATGCCGTATTCGATCCAGTCGCGGTTGCCGACCATGAAGCTTTCCGCCGGCCAGCGCACCAGGTTGGCGCCCTGGGCCACGAACATGGCGCCGAAAGCCGTCACGATGACGCCCATGCCGAATATCACGTTCGCCTTCATGGCCTGTCTTCCGGGAGCGGAATGAACTCCTGGTCGTCGCCGGGAATCGTGCCGAAGGCCATGTCGCGCCATTCCTGCTTGGAGCGCGCGATGCGCTCGCGGTCGGATGAGTCGAAATTCCACCACAGATGGCGCGGACCATCCAGGCGCGCCCCGCCCAGCAGCATGATGCGGGCCGGGCCATGGGCGAACAGGGTCACTTCCTCGTCCGGATAAAGCAGCATCATCACGCCGGGCTGCGCGGTCTCGACGCCATGCAGGTCGCCGCCGCTCTGCACCTCGCCCTCGATCACCAGGAAGGCGCGCTCGTCATGTTCGGGGGTGAGGGTGAGGCGCCCGCCCGGCGCGAAGCGGGCATCGGCATAGAAGATGGGCGAGTAGGTGCGCACCGGCGAGGTCAGGCCGAAGGCGCTGCCGGCGATCAGCCGGAGCGTCACGCCATTCTCCTCCTTTTCCGGCAGGTCGGCGGCTCCGACATGCTGGAAGCTGGGCGCGGTTTCCTCGTCCGCCTCGGGCAGGCCGATCCAGCTCTGGATGCCGTGCATGCGGTGGCCGTTCGCCCGCGTCTCCGCGCCGGTGCGCTCGGAATGGACGATGCCGCGACCCGCCGTCATCCAGTTGACGTCGCCGGGGCGAATCTCCTGCACCGAACCCAGGCTGTCGCGGTGAATCTGTGCCCCGTCGAACAGATAGGTGATGGTGGCCAGCCCGATATGGGGATGCGGCCGCACATCGATGCCCCGGCCGGGCGGAAAATCCACCGGCCCGAAATAGTCGAAGAAGACGAAGGGGCCGATGCTGCGCTGGCCCTGCTGCGGCAGTATCCGCGTGACGGTGAAGCCCCCGCCCAGGTCATGGCTCTTGCCGCGTATGGGTGTCATGGCCAAAGCCTAGCGAGGCGGGGCGGGGATTTCCACCGGCTGGCGGTCGCGGCGGGCCGGCTACCAGACCGGGATGACCTCGCCGCCGGCATCGCGCGCCAGCGGCCTGGTCCAGAGGACGGCGCTGCGCGACAGGGCGGCGAAAAGATGGGGAAAATCCTCGCCGCGCGAGGGCGCGTGTTCCCATTTCAGCGCCGCGCCCAGCTTTTGCATTTCGACGGCGACCAGCACCAGGTCGTCGCGACCGGCGTAGTAAAGTCGCAGCGTCGTCGCCAGCTGCGCCGCGGTGGAGAAATGCAGGAAGCCGTCGGCCCGGTCATGGGCCGAGCCGAAATATTCCTCGCCCGCCGCCTCCCATTCGGCGCGGGGCACCACCTTGTAGATCAGCATCTCCTCAATCTCCGCCCCGCCAGCGCCAGCCGCCTTCGGTCCTGCGCCAGGCGACATAGCTCGTCGCCCCGATCACCAGCGCCAGCCCCAGCACCAGGAAGAGCGGGCGCAGCAGATTGTCCCGGATGCCCGGTCCGATCAGCACGATCCCGGCGCAGAGCAGCAGCGACAGGATGGTCAGCGACCAGCCCTGCCAGGTGCAGGGCGTCGCGCCATAGCCGAAGCGTTTCTGCCGGAACCAGTATCGCGACATCAGGCGGCCGCGGCGGTGCCGCCGACGGTCAGCCCGTCCAGCCGCAGCGTCGGCTGGCCGACGCCCACCGGCACGCTCTGGCCGTTCTTGCCGCAGGTGCCGACCCCCGTGTCCAGCTTCATGTCGTTGCCGACCATGGCGACGCGGGTCAGCGCCTCCGGCCCGTTGCCGATCAGGGTGGCGCCCTTGATGGCGGGGCCGAGCTTGCCGTTCTCCACCAGATAGGCCTCGGTGCAGGAGAAGACGAACTTGCCGGAGGTGATGTCCACCTGGCCGCCGCCGAAATTCACCGCATAGATGCCGTTCTTCACGCTTTCCAGGATTTCGCGCGGGTCCGCGGTCCCGCCCAGCATATAGGTGTTGGTCATGCGCGGCATCACCGGCGCGGCGTGGCTCTGGCGCCGCCCGTTGCCGGTGGGCGCCACGCCCATCAGCCGGGCATTCTGCCGGTCCTGCATATAGCCCTTCAGGATGCCGTCCTCGATCAGGACGGTGCGCGATGTC
>CAZYGO010000137.1:0-3170 GCA_964647455.1 uncultured Rhizobium sp. | reverse complement strand
AGATGCCGCTCGGCAAGGCGGACGCGACGGTGCGCGCGGGATTGATGCTCATGCCGGAAAGCGGCGCTTCAAACGTAATGTAAAGCGCCACGAGCAGACCGGCGAACAGGCCGGTGAAACGGGCCCAGCGCGGCGTGTTGCTGACTATGAGCACCATCAACATCATGCCGCCTGCGATGACCAGTTCAGCAACGAACGCGATGGCCGGGCCGCCACGGCCGGGAACGGTCACCACGTAATTGACCGCAGGATGCGTAAACGCCGTCCCCAACAACAAGCGCACGCATAAAACTCCGATGAAACCGCCGATGAATTGCGCGGCCACATAAAAGAGTGCGTCCCAGGGTTTGACTTTTCCGAGCCGCAGAAATGTCAACGTCGTGGCGGGGTTCATGTGCGCGCCGGATTGCTGGCCCCACGGTGAATAGATGATGCCAATCGCCGTCAGGCCCATGGCCACTCCGTTCAACGCCAGCCGCAGCTGCGCGTTACCGATCCACTGCCGCACTGGCGACGCTGGATGTTCTAGCAAGGCGGTGAACAGGCCTGCGGAGACCATGAAGAGCCCCAGCGCCGCGGCTTCCATGAGATATTCCGGCCAGTGCTGGCGCAAGGAGTTCTTCATACTCGCAGGCGGGTGGGTGGATGCGCGTCGATAGCTTACCGCACCATCGCTGTTTCCGGACGATGTGATCGCTCTTCGCAAGGTGCGGCGCGCAACTTCGCCTCATCCCGTTCCGCCGCGCGCGGCTGAATGAGTTTGGCGATCAATCCTGTCCAGCCCGTCTGATGCGATGCGCCAGCGCCGCGGCCATTGTCCCCGTGGAAATATTCGTGAAACAACCCGTAGTCCTTGAAATGCGGATCCGCCGCCAGCTTCGGATGATACTTGAGCACCGGCCGCTCGCCCTGCTCATCCTTCAGGAACACTCGCGTCAACCGGCGTGACAATTCGTTGGCCGCGTCGTTGATGGTCATGAAGTGGCCGGAGCCGGTGGGGCATTCAATTTTGAAATCGTCGCCGTAATAGTGATGGAACTTTTGCAACGACTCGATGAGCAGATAATTGACGGGCATCCAGATCGGCCCACGCCAGTTGGAATTGCCGCCGAACAGGCCCGAATTGGATTCGGCGGGCTGATAGCTCACGCCCATTTCACTTCCATTGACGCGAAACACGTACGGGTGCGCTTCGTGATGTTTGGAAATGGCGCGCACGCCGTAATCGGAGAGGAATTCCGTTTCATCCAGCAGCCGCCGCAACAGGCACTTCATGCGGTGGCCGCGCAGGAGCGAAAGCAGGTGCCGCTCGTGATGGCCGCATTCGTTCCAGCGCGAGACGAGCCTGGCCAGGTCCGGCCGATAATTGAGAAACCATTGCAGCCGGCTGGTGAATTCAGGCAATTGCTCCAGCAACTCGGATTCGAGCGTCTCGACTGCGAAGAGCGGAATCAATCCGACCATCGAACGCACTTTGAGCGGCACGGTCTGGCCGTTCGGCAGGTTCAACACGTCGTAATAAAACTGATCTTCTTCGTCCCACAGGCCGATGCCTTCATCGCCGATGTTGTTCATCGCTTCGGCAATGTGCAGGAAGTGCTCGAAGAATTTCGTGGCGATGTCCTCGTACACTTTGTTGTGTTTGGCCAGTTCCAGCGCAATGCGCATGAGGTTGAGTGAATACATCGCCATCCAGCTCGTGCCATCGGCCTGGTTGATGAAACCGCCGGTGGGCAGCGGCGCGCTGCGGTCGAACACGCCGATGTTATCCAGGCCGAGGAAGCCGCCCTGAAAAATGTTCCGCCCTTGCGCGTCCTTGCGGTTCACCCACCAGGTGAAATTCAACATGAGCTTGTGAAAGACCCGTTCCAGGAACGCGAGATCGCCCTCATCGCCGCGCTGTTTGCGGTCCATCTGGAACACGCGCCACGTGGCCCAGGCATGCACGGGAGGATTGACGTCGCCAAAGGCCCACTCGTACGCGGGCAACTGGCCGTTCGGGTGCATGTACCATTCGCGCGTCAACAGGAGCAATTGGCTCTTGGCAAACTCGGCATCGACCAGCGCCAGCGGAATACAGTGAAAGGCCAGGTCCCACGCCGCGTACCACGGATATTCCCACTTGTCCGGCATGGACAGAATGTCGGCGTTATTGAGATGCAGCCACTCGCGATTGCGCCCGTGACGACGTTCGGCGGGCGGCGGCGGCTGCGTGGCGTCGCCTTTGATCCATTCCGGCACGTCATAATAAAAGAACTGCTTGCTCCAGATCATGCCGGCCAGTGCCTGACGCTGCACGAGCCGCGCATCGGCGTCAGAAATGTCCTTTTGCAATGCGGCGTAAAATTCATCCGCCTCCGCGCGGCGTTGAGCAAAGAGTTTATCGAACTCAGCGGCGTTGATGCGGTGGGCCGCCTTTCGCGCTCCTTTCTGCGCGGAGAGACGCAGGCGAATGGATTGGGAGCCGCCCGCCGAAATCATCAACCGGTAATGCGCAGCGGCCTTGGTGCCCCGCTGCTCCGGGTTCACGGCGGATTGATTTCCACCGATCAGATATTCATGAAACGCATCTTTGAAGTAACCCGTCGCATCGGACTGGCCAAACAACCGGCGGGCGTTCGTATCGTTATCGCAAAAGAGCAACGCCGGTTGTCCCTCGGCCACCAGCCGGTATTGGCCGAGTTCGGCGTGTTCAGCCAGCAAAACGCCGTCTTTCTCGCTGGAAATCGCGGGCCGAACTGACTCCGGTTTCCATGACCAGGTATTGCGGAACCAGAGTTGCGGCAGCAAATGCAGTTCAGCGGCCTCGGGCCCGCGATTGTGCACCGTCACCAGCATAAGCACATCATCCACGCCGGCCTTCGCGTATTCGATGAACACATCAAAATAGCGGTCGTCATCGAAGACGCCGGTGTCGAGCAGTTCAAACTCGAGTTGATCCTTGCCTCGGCGGCGATTCTCCTCCACAAGCCACGCATAAGGAAATTCGCGCTGCGGATATTTGTAGAGCATCTTCAAATACGAGTGCGTCGGCGTGGCGTCGAGATAGTAATACAGCTCTTTGGCATCCTCACCGTGATTGCCCTCGCTGTTGGTAAGGCCGAAAATGCGCTCCTTGAGAATCGGGTCGCGCCCATTCCACAACGCCAATCCGAGGCACAACCGCTGTT
>CAZYGO010000136.1:0-2684 GCA_964647455.1 uncultured Rhizobium sp. | reverse complement strand
CACCGGCCCGTTTTTCGGTTGGCACCCGGCCTTGGGACGCAGTTGCGACGTCATGGTCAGGGGCGGGGGCCTTGCGGGCTGCGACGCCGCGGCCCCCGCGGCCCGCTTTGGCGCCCGCACCCTGCTCCTGACCCATGCGGTCGAGACCCTGGGCGAGATGTCCTGCAACCCCGCCATTGGCGGCGTCGGCAAGGGACATCTGGTCCGCGAGATCGATGCCCTGGACGGACTGATGGGCCAGGTCGCGGACGCCGCCGGCATCCAGTTCAAGCTGCTCAACCGCCGCAAGGGACCGGCGGTGCGCGGTCCGCGCGCCCAGGCCGATCGTGCGCTCTATCGCGCGGCGATGCAGGACGCGCTCAGGCGCATCGCGAATTTGACCATCACGGCGGCGAGCGTCGAAGACCTGATTTTAAAGGATCAAACGGTCGTCGGGGTTCGCACGGCGGGCGGCGAGGAGATCCATTCCGGCGCGGTGGTGCTCACCACCGGCACCTTCCTCAATGGTCTCATCCATATGGGCGAGACGAAAATTCCCGCCGGCCGGATGAAGATCGCGGAGGGGGTCGAGGCGCCGTCCATCGGCCTGTCGCGGACGCTCTATGGGCTGGGCCTTGCCATGGGGCGGCTGAAGACGGGGACCCCGCCCCGGCTGGACGGGCGCACCATCCAGTGGGAGCGGCTGGAGCGGCAGGACGGCGACGATCCGCCGACGCCCTTCTCCTTCCTGACCCGTACCATCACCACGCCGCAGATCGCCTGCGCCATCACGCGCACGACCCTGGCCACGCATGAGGTCATCCGGGCCAATCTGCATCGTTCGCCGATGTATTCGGGCCAGATCAAATCCAGCGGCCCGCGCTACTGCCCCTCCATCGAGGACAAGGTCAGCCGTTTCGCCGACCGCGAGTCGCACCAGATTTTCCTTGAACCAGAAGGACTTAACGACGACACGGTCTATCCTAACGGCATCTCCACCTCCCTGCCCGCCGATGTCCAGTGCGCCCTCCTGGCCACCATTCCGGGCCTGGAGACGGCAGTGGTGCGCCGGCCGGGCTATGCCATCGAATATGATTATGTGGACCCGCGCGAACTGACTCCGGCCCTGGCGGTCAAACGTCTGCCTGGCCTCTACCTGGCCGGTCAGATCAACGGCACCACCGGCTATGAGGAAGCTGCCGCCCAGGGCCTGATGGCGGGCTGGAACGCGGCGCGGGCGGTTGCGGGCAGCGATCCTGTCATTCTCGACCGGGCCCAGGCGTATATCGGTGTCCTGATCGACGATCTGGTGACGCGGGGCGTATCCGAGCCCTATCGCATGTTCACCAGCAGGGCCGAATACCGCCTGACCCTCCGGGCCGACAATGCCGACCAGCGCCTGACCGGGATCGGCGACACCGGTGGGATCGTGGGACCGGAGCGGCGGGCCGCCTTCGCCGACAAGCTGGCGCGGCTGACTGTTTCACGAAAAACATTGCAGGGTATCAGCCTGACACCGCCCCAGGCGGCCGCCCATGGCATCGCCGTTCGCCAGGACGGGGTCCGCCGCAGCGCCCTGGACCTGCTTTCCCTCACCGACCTGCCGACCCTGGCCCGCATCTGGCCGGAAATTGGCGACATGGCCCCCGACGTCGTCGAGCAGCTTGAGATTGACGCTCAATATGCCGGCTATCTGGACCGGCAGGAGGCCGATATCCTGGCCTTTCGCCGCGATGAAGCCCGCGCCCTCCCCGCCGGGCTCGATTATCGGGCGGTGATCGGGCTTTCTAATGAGGTGCGGCAGAAGCTGGAGGCGATCCGCCCCGCGACGCTTGGCCAGGCGGCCCGCATCGAGGGCGTGACCGCCGCCGCCATCACCCTGATCCTGGCCCATGTGAAGGGCCTGAAGGCTCAAACCTTTGTTCGGGCCTGAGGATTTCGCGGAAAAGACCGGTGTTTCACAAGAAACGCTGGCGCGGCTGAAGGCCTATGCCGGGCTTCTGGAAGATTGGAACGCCCGCCATAACTTGGTTGCCCGCAGCACCCTGCCCGATCTCTGGCGGCGCCATTTCTGGGATTCCGCCCAGCTGGAGCCCCTGATCCCGGCCGGAACCCGCACCTTGGCCGACCTGGGCTCTGGCGCGGGCTTTCCGGGGCTGGTGCTGGCCGCGATGCGCCCCGAGATCGCCGTGACCCTGCATGAGTCCATCGGGAAGAAATGCGCCTTTCTGACTGCGGCAGCGGAACGGATGGGGCTCGCGGTCACGGTCCAGAACGCCCGGATCGAAACCCTGCCCACCCGCACCTATGACGTGATCACCGCCCGCGCCCTCGCCCCCTTGCCCCTGCTGCTGTCCTATGCCCAGCGGCTCACAGGCCCGAACAGTGTTTGCCTGTTCCTCAAGGGACAAAATGTGGGGTCAGAATTGACCGAAGCCCATAAATCTTGGAAAATGGAAACCTCTCAAGTTCCGAGCCAGACGGACCCGTCCGGTGCTATCCTGGTGGTGAGAAAGCTGGTTTGCCTCCATGAACACCCCTCCCCCCAAGCCCCGCGTCCTGGTCGTCGCCAACCAGAAAGGCGGCGTCGGTAAGACGACCACCGCCATCAACCTGGGGACGGCCCTGGCCGCCATCGGCGAGCCGACCCTGGTGATCGACATCGACCCCCAGGGCAACGCCTCCACCGGGCTGGGCCTGCACCG
>CAZYGO010000135.1:0-2915 GCA_964647455.1 uncultured Rhizobium sp. | reverse complement strand
ACATCCGGCGTTGGTCGGGAAATCCCATCGAGGCCGGGGCGACTCTCACGCTGGATGCGCTCGGGCAAAAGGATCTCGTTCGCACTTACGGCAAGACCAAAGACGCCATCGTCGGTTTGGCGGACAGCCTCGGCTCCCTCAAACAGACCGCGAGCGGGAGCTACCGCGCAATCGGTGACGGCGATCTGAACGGCGGTGCATTGAAGCGTGATCCCCTCCAATACCGTCGCTACGCGGTCCTCGACGCTACACAGGCCAATGCCGACCAGGTGGCACAGGAAACCAAGGATCGACAGCAGGAATTACAGGGCGAAGTCGCGGTCACCCTGGACGAATTGAAATCCGCCCCGACTGATGCCGAGGTGCAAAAATTGTCGGTTAAGCTCACGGCGCTGAATGGCCAGCTCGCGCAAGTGGAAAGCGAGCGGCGCCGGCAGGTTGATACGGTGTTGATGCAGAAAATCGCGAACGATTCGCGCCTCGAACAAGAGCGCATGGCGGCGGCGGAACTCGCTGCCAAAAACGACTACTTAGCGAACCAACGGGTGAGCGCATACATGAAAACCATTAAACTCCGTCAAAAAGATGAAACACGCTAAGTCCATTTTCTGCGCTTTCACGGCCAGCCTCGTTGTGTTGTTCACCGGATGCGGTCCGTCGAAAGACGAATTGGCGGCTAGAGAGAACGCGCGAATCGAGCAGGAAAAGCAGGCCACCCATGACGCCGAAAAAGCAAACAAGGCGATTACCGATAATAACAAAAAAATGTTCGGCCGCATGAATGCATCAACGCCCGGTGCCACCCCGGCGCAACCAGCGACGCAGCCAGCGCCGGAACCGAAGAAGCCGTAATTTTGTTTTATGGAAATCTTCCTCCCCACGCTTGAATCGAAAATAGTCGCGCTTGTTGGCGCGCTGCGGTTCGTCGTGTTCGCGATAATGGTAGTTGGCTTGGTAGCCTATGCCGCAAGTCCTCGCACTGGAGGAATTGGGCTAGTCGGCGTGCTCGCGAAGGCCGTCATCATCGTCGCCGCAATCGCTTTCATGGACCAATGGTTTCCGAAGGTCGAAACGTTCTTCATGGACGTGGCGAACTACATCGATCCCGGCTACAAGGAGAATCCGACATCGTCCGCCGACACGATTCGGGAATCAACCACCGACAATCCCGAGGGGCATGAGTGGTCCTGGCGGCACATCAACGAATCCATTTACCAAGCCATTTCGCGCGCCCTTGCGAATATCTTCATTTACATCGGGACGCTGATCACGGTTCCGATGCTGATTCTGCAATACGTGCTGCGCTGGCTGCTCTACCTCATCACACCGTTCATGCTGGCGCTCCTGCTGGTGCCTGGGCTTGGCGGAATCGCGGTGCGTTTCTTTCAACAATTGCTCGCGATTCTCGCGTGGCCGATAGGATTCGCGATCACCAACCTCGTTGCGCTGGCGGTATGGACGGACTTCCGCAACGCGGTCGGAGCAAATCCGGCAACGATGACAGATGCGATGTATTCGCCGCTTCTCACGTTCATGGGCGGGATTCTGGCAACGATCATGATCATCGTCGGGATGCTCGCGACGCCTATCGTCATGCAGGCGCTTTTTGCGCAGGGACAGGCGTTCACCGGCCGTTCGGGGAATTTCGCCACTATGGTCAACATGGGCTCACGCGCGATTTATGGTCTGAGCTACCGATTGCAGGGCGGAAATCGCGCGCCGCTGCCGGTTCCGGTCGCGGCGGCAAACGGTGCCCAGCCTCCCTCAACGCCACCGCCGCTCGCCGCCGCCCGTCCCGGATTGTGAGTCATGACAACCTCAACGACAACGGAAGCGCCTGACGAGCTAAGGAAAACTCCGGTTGATCAGAGCCGGCAATTGCCGCCTGCCACGGCAAGGGCGAGCGCTTTCGCTCCCGCGCGCTTTTTCGCCGATCACGCATTCGCGGCCCGCATGTGGTTCCTTGTCGCGTGCGGCGCATTGGTGCTTTGTGCCATCGAACCGTATCTTATCATTAAGGCATACCGCACCCGCGAGCGCGTCGTGGTGCTGGACGGTGCCGGTTCGTTTTCTGTTTCTCCGTTGCTCGGTTTCGAGGAAGCGAAGGACCTTCACGAAGCGATGGCGCTGTGGGCGACGCTCGCTTATTTCCAACGAAACCCAAAGGGGTGGGACTACCCCGAGATGCTGCAAAAGCTGTTTCTCAATGAGGCTGCGACCAAGGCAAACGGCGAGCGGGAGAAATCCCAAGCCGAGTTTGATTTGAAGCAGATCCATCAAAAACCGGAGGTTTTCAAAATCGACATTCTTCGCACGCGGGAGGATCGCGTGCTCGTTAAGGTTGAAGGCCAGTTGGTGCGGAGCGGTGCCTTTGAAAACCAGACCTTCACGGAAAGCCCGAAATTCACTCTCACGCTCACGTTCGCCCGCAATCCGGACATGATCGGAAATAAACGTTATCCACTCGGAGTATGGTCATACGATGCCACAGTCTTCTAAGCGCCACCGTGGCGCTGCTGACCGCAGTCGTCGCGCACGCGGCGTCCGCTGTTAAACAGTTCCCGCTAGACGAGCGGGTCGTTTACGAGATTCCTGTCAGCACCAGCGCACCGACGACGCTCATGTTTCCGTCGTCACTAACGGCCATCGAAGGCGCAAACGTTTCAGTCAACCCCGAGACCCCGGCGCCGGTTCTCCTTTCTTATACGCCCGGACGGACGTTTTTCAGCGTGCGCGCGCTCGAGCCCAACGCCCGCGCTGCCGTAAACGTGATTTGGAAGAACAAGACCTACGTGCTGCACTTCGCAGTCAGCCCGGAGGCGTTCGGATCGGTGACATTTTACGAGGATGAATTGGCCTGCCGCAGTGCGTCGCTGCAGAAACGCGTCACGCCTGAGACGCTGCTTTCCCTCCTG
>CAZYGO010000134.1:0-3691 GCA_964647455.1 uncultured Rhizobium sp. | reverse complement strand
GCGGGCGTCGGCTTCGCCGTCGAAATAGCCGCCCTTCCAGCCCCAATAGGTCCAGGCGCCCGCCATGCGGTCGAAGACCTGCTTGGCGGATTTCTCGCCCGTGGTTTCCTTGGAAGCGGCCTGCTTGCGCCAGAGGAATTCCGGCACCCCGTCTTCCGGAACCGGCTTCAGCGCCCGCGGAACGCCTGCCTTCCGGAAATATTTCTGGGCCAGCACGTCGCTGGCCACCTGGCTCCAGCTTTCGGGAACCTCGATGCCGTCCTGGGCGAAAACGACCGAGCCGTCAGGGTTGCGGATCTCGCTGGCGGCGGTGCGGAACGCGATGCCTTCATAGGGAGAATGACCTTCGACCGTGAAATGACGGCGGATGCGCATGGCAGAACCCCGGAAGTGAGAATGAACCAGCCCCAGCCCCACCCGGACCTGCCATTTCGGGGACAGAAACCCGCCCGCGGGAAGTGTTTCCGCCGCGGTTGGGGCCGGGATTTGTCCGCCAGATATGGTGTCGCGAGTGACGACTGGCCCAAAGTATGGACACGGCGAAGAGGCCGGCGCAAGCATGAAGTGGTTAAGGGGCAGGGAACCCACCACATCTTGTGGCCCGCAAGTCCCTGAAAAGCCGGGTGTCAAGGCTTCGGCGCAAACCGCCAGGCGAAATTTTTTCAGGCCATTTTCATCACAGCGTCACGAGGGGCTTTGGAGCCTTTGTGGACAGTTGAGTCCGGTGCGTCGCGGGCTCGCCTTGGCTGGCCCGCGGCGGCCTCCTATAGTCCGGCCCCTGAGTCTGTTGCGGCGCGCAAAAATGCTTTTTTCCTGGTGGAAATCCCAGACCCTCGGCACCTGGCTGCATACCAGGCTCCATGGCGAGCCGGTGGGCGAAGATGCCTTTGGCAACCGCTATTACCAGAACCGCGACGGTTCGCGCCGCTGGGTCATCTACAACGGCACCGTCGAGGCCAGCCGCGTGCCGCCCGACTGGCATGGCTGGCTGCATCACACCTATGCCGAGCCGCCGACCAGGGCGCCGTTCAAGACCAAGGCCTATGAGGCGCCGCACCAGCCCAACCTGACGGGGACCGGCGGCGCCTACCGGCCGGAAGGCAGCCTCTCCAAGGGTGGCCATCGCCCGCCCGCCACCGGCGACTACCAGGCCTGGAAGCCGGAATGACCGCGCCTTTCGCCCAACCCAAGGCCGTGTCGCAAGGCGGCACCATGGCCGAGACCCTGGTCGGGGCCGCGGTAGTGGCGGCGACGCTGGCGCTGCTGGCGATCTTCTATGTCTTCGGCCATTCCGGCCCCGGCGGCGGCTATGACGTGACGGCCCGCATGGCCAAGGTGGACGGCCTGGGCATCGGCACTGAAGTCCGCCTGGCCGGCATCAAGGTCGGCTCGGTGACTTCGCTTGACCTCGACCCTGCCACCTATCTCGTCACCGTGCATATGCGCATCGAGAGCGCGATCAAGATCCCGACCGACTCCTCGCTGCTGATCAATGCGGCGGGTCTTCTGGGCACGCCCTATCTTTCGATCACGCCCGGTGGCGACGACACGATGATTGCCGCCGGTGGCGCCATCGAGAACACCCAGTCGGTCAACGGCAACGACATCATGAGCCTGGTGAGCCGCTTCGCCACCGGCAGCGGCAAATGAAGCGCCTGGTGCCGTTTCTGCTGCTGGCCGCCGCGCCGGCGCTGGCCCAGGCCGTGAAGATCGACCTCAAGCCCGCGCCCGCCGCCATGGCTGCCACGCCCGCCGGCGCGCCGTCCGCACCGGTCTCCAAGCCGGCGCCCGCGGCTCCGGCGCCCCCGGCAGGTCCGATGACCCTGATGCTGCGTGGCTTGGACAAGATCACCGGCCGCCCCAGCGACATCACCGCGCCCATCGGCAAGCCGGTCACCTTCGCCACCCTCACCATCACGGCGCGCTACTGCTATTCGACGCCGCCCAGCGAGCCGCCCGAGACCTCCGCCTTCGTGCAGATCGAGGATCACCGCCCCGACCAGCCGGCGCGCAAGGTCTTTTCCGGCTGGATGTATGCGTCCAGTCCCGGCCTCAACGGCATGGAGCATCCGCTCTACGATGTCTGGGTGATCAGCTGCCGGGGCGGCACCTCGGCGCCCACCACGGTCGCCTCCAGCGGTCCCGCCAAGGTGGCGGCGCCCGATTCCTCCGACAAGGAGAAGGCGGTCGCACTCCCCGCCGGCGCGGGGCAGTAGCCTCGGACTCCGTGCCGGAAGGCCTCGCGGCACGGGAGCGCGGCCAGGAAAAGTGTTCTTGCGGTTTTCCGCCCGGCCGCGCGACCAGGAATGGAATCAAACACCGTGCCAGAAGGCCTCGCGGCTTAAAGCGCTTTCCAGCAGCGTCAGATAGCGTTCGCGCGGCACCTCCACGGCGCCAAAGCTGGCCAGATGCGCGGTGAGGAACTGGGTGTCCAGCAGGGTGAAGCCGCCACGCCGGAGCGCCTCCACCAGCTTGACCAGCGCCACCTTGCTGGCGTCGCGGGCGGTCGAGAACATGCTCTCGCCGAAGAAGGCGGCGCCCAGCTTGACGCCGTACAGCCCGCCGACCAGCGTTCCGTTCTGCCAGCATTCCACTGAATGGGCATGGCCGGATGCGGCCAAGGCGGTGTAGAGGCGCAATATCTCGCTGTTGATCCAGGTATCCTCGCGCCCCGGCTTCGGCGCGGCGCAACCCCGCATGACATCGACGAAGGCGCGATCCGCGGTGACCTCGAAGCGGTTGCTGCGCACCGTGCGGGCAAGGCGGTGCGGGACATGGAATCCGTCCAGCGGGATGATGCCGCGCTTCTCGGGCGAGACCCAGTAGAGTTGTGGATCGTCCCGCTTTTCCGCCATGGGAAAGAGGCCGCGGGCATAGGCCGCGAGCACCAGTTCCGGGGTCAGGGCGGTGCCGTGCATGACGGCACTCTAGCGCAAATCAGTGCCCCAGTCCGGCCAGATATTTTTCCAGCCAGTGGATCGAATAATCGCCATTGATGATGTCGGGGTCCCGCACCAGGCCCTGGAACAGGGGGATGGTGGTCTCGATCCCGTCCACCACCAGCTCGTCCAGGGCGCGGCGCAGGCGCAGCAGGCACTCGTTGCGGTTGCGGGCATGGACGATGAGCTTGCCTGCCAGGCTGTCGTAATAGGGCGGGATGCGATAGCCGGCATAGATGGCCGAATCGAAACGCACCCCCAGCCCGCCGGGCGAATGGAACTGGGTGATCAGCCCGGGCGAGGGGCGGAAGGTATAGGGGTTCTCCGCATTGATGCGGCATTCGATGGCATGGCCCTCGAAGACGATGTCCTTCTGGGTGAAGTCCATTGCCGCGCCCGAGGCGATGCGGATCTGTTCGCGCACGATGTCGATGCCGGTGATGGCCTCGCTGACCGGATGCTCCACCTGCAGGCGGGTGTTCATCTCGATGAAATAGAATCGGCCGTCCTCATAGAGGAACTCGATGGTGCCGGCACCCAGATAGCCGAGCTTCTCCAGCGCACGGGTGCAGATGCCGCCGATCTCGTCGCGTTCCTGCGCGTTCAGGGCCGGGCTGCCCGCTTCCTCCCACACCTTCTGGTGGCGGCGCTGCAGCGAACAGTCGCGCTCGCCCAGATGCACCACCTTGCCATGGCTGTCCGCCAGGACCTGGATCTCGATATGGCGCGGCTTCTGGAGATATTTCTCCATA
>CAZYGO010000133.1:0-3165 GCA_964647455.1 uncultured Rhizobium sp. | reverse complement strand
CCACGCCCAGGATCGGAATGGAGGCGCCCGCCAGCCTTGCCACGCCATAATCGCCGACGCTGTCCTTCACCTCCGGCAGCATCGCGCGCGGCACGCCGAACAGCTTGAGCAATTCCTCGTCCCAGTCGCGGGTCTTGAGGTTGAACAGCATGGTGCGCGAGGCCTTGGTGACGTCGGTGGCATGGACCGCCCCGCCGGTAAGCCGCCAGATCAGCCAACTGTCGATGGTGCCGAAGCGCACCCTGCCCCTGGCCGCGCCGGCGCGGGCGCCCTTCACATGCGTCAGCAGCCATTCCAGCTTGGTGGCGGAGAAATAGGGATCGAGCAGCAGGCCGGTCTTGCGCGCGATTTGCGTTTCCAGCCCCCGCGCCTTGAGTTCGGCGCAGCGCGCCGCGCCCCGCCGGTCCTGCCAGACGATGGCATTGTGCAGCGGCCGTCCGCTGTCGGCGTCCCAGATCAGGCTGGTCTCGCGCTGGTTGGTGATGCCAAGTGCCGCCACCGAACCGCGCGGCACGGCCTTGAGGACGGCGGCAACGCACCGGCGCACCCCGCGCCAGATATCCTCGGCATCATGCTCGACCCAGCCATTGGCCGGATAGATCTGGCGAAGCGGCAGCTGGTGGCTGGCCACGAGCCTGGGCGTTCCGCCGGCCTTGCGCGCATCGCCGCCGGAAAGGCCGAACAGGATGGCGCGGGTCGAGGTGGTGCCCTGGTCTATGGCGAGAAGATGGCGGCTTGTCATGGCGCGAGCGGACACTATCGGCGAGGGCCGCACAAGGGCGCCGCCGGCCGCGGAAAACCCGCGGGCGGCGCCGCCATTCCCTCGCCCGCCACGCCCACGCCGGGCAGACACTTAACGGCCTGTTAAGGCGCCGGATGCTACGGAAATGGGCACAAGGCCTTGAAAGGCCGATGCAGAAAGCATGAGGCGCGCGCCGTGGGGCTGACCGCACACGATATGAGCGACATGGGCCGCCTGGCCCAGCTGGCGATCAATCCGCAGAGCGGCGCCAGCCGCGAGGAAATCTATCTCGCCGTCGCTTCGCTCTACCGCATCCAGGGCGCCGGCCTGAACCAGCGTGAGCGCGAATTGATGCGCGACATCCTGCGCCGCCTCACCCGCGACGTGGAAATGGCGATCCGCGTCGCCCTCGCCCAGCGCCTGTCGGAAGACACCACCGCGCCGCACGACCTGATCCTGCTTCTGGTGGACGACGCCCTCGAGGTGGCGCGGCCGCTGATCCTGCATTCGCCCCTGCTTACCGAGTCCGATGTCCTCAAGCTGATCGCCGAGGCCGGTATCGGCCACCAGGAAGCGGTGGCGGGCCGCCCCAATATCGGCGAGCCGGTGACCGCCGCCCTCGCCGAAAGCGGCCATGAATCGGTGCTGCTGGCGCTGGTGCGCAACGTCACCGCCCGCATCTCCGAAACCACCTATGCCGTGCTGGTCGAGAAGTCGCGCGCCATCACCGGCCTGGCCGAGCCGCTGGTGCGCCGCCCCGACCTGCCGCCGCAGCTCGCCACCAACATGTGCGAATGGGTTTCGGACGCGCTGAAGACCTATATCCACGCCAACTATTCCATGGCGCCGCGCACCGTGGACACCGCCCTGGCCGACGCCAACCACGTCGTCAAGAGCGAACCGGCCGGGCCGCACGATCCGCCGCCCGACAGCGCCCAGAAGCTGATCGGCAAGCTGGCCGCTTCCGGCCAGCTCAAGGCCGGCTTCCTGATGCGCGTGCTGAGCCAGGGCCAGGCCGATCTTTTCGACCTCGCCTTTTCCCACCTGCTGGACATCGAGCTGGAGAAATTCCGCGCCTTCTTCTACCAGCACGGCATGCGTCCGGTGGCGCTGGCCTGCCGCGCCGCCGGCATCGACCGCTCGGCCTTCGCCACCGTCTTCAACCTGTCGCGCCAGGCCCGCGGCAGCCATATCGCGATCAGCGCCGCCGAGGCGCAGCAATATGACGACGTCTTCGCCGGCCTCAGCCGCCCCGGCGCCCTGGCCGAAATCAGGAAGCTCATTTAAGCCCGGCGGGCGAAGCGGAATACCGCAAACCGGTCCCGCCGCGCCATGGGCAAGGCGGACTTGCGGCAGAAGGGCTTGTGCCTGACGCAAACCGCCATGCTATCCTGACGCCATGAAGCTGCATTTCACCGCCACGCCGGAGGCCGCCGGGGCCCTTGCCGCCATGCGCGCGCGCCATGAGGATGCCGGCGCGGACGCGGCCGATGTTATCGTCGCGCTGGGCGGCGACGGCTTCATGCTGCAGACGCTCCACGCCTTCCTGGGCAAGGGCAAGCCGATCTACGGCATGAACCTGGGCTCGGTCGGCTTCCTGATGAACGAATACCGCGAGGACGCGCTGCTGGAGCGCCTGGCCGCCGCCGAACAGGCGGTGGTGCATCCCCTGCGGATGCGCGCCAAGGGGCGCGAGGGCATGGTCGAGGCGCTGGCCTTCAACGAAGTCTCGCTGCTGCGCGAGACCCGCCAGGCTGCCAAGCTGCGCGTCATCGTGGACGAAAGGCCGCGCATCGCCGAACTGGTCTGCGACGGCATCCTGGTCTCGACCCCGGCCGGCTCGACCGCCTACAACCTCTCGGCCCATGGTCCGATCCTGCCGATCGACGCGGCCCTGCTGGCGCTCACCCCGATCTCGGCCTTCCGCCCGCGGCGCTGGCGCGGGGCGCTGCTGCCGCACCGGGCGCGGGTGCGCTTCGAGGTGCTGGAGAGCGCCAAGCGGCCGGTCAGCGCCGTGGCCGACGATTTCGAGGTCCGCGACGTCTCGTCCGTGGACGTGGCCGAGGACCGCTCCATCGCCATGACCATGCTCTATGACGCCGGGCACAATCTGGACGAGCGCATCCTTTCCGAACAGTTCACGGACTAGCGGCCGTTAACGGATGGCCCCTTCCCGGCCTGGGGAAGAAACGTTCCCGCGCTTCACCGAGCGTTAACGGGCATTAAGCTAGCTTTCATGGTCTGCGCGCCCGAAAAGCGCGAGTGGGTAACGGGACATGAGCGGCTATCGTTTCGACCGGCTGAAAATCCTGGTGGTGGACGACAACGTCCATATGCGCCGGCTTGTCGTCACCATTCTGCAGGCCTTTGGCGTCCACCAGATCCACGAGGCGTCCAGCGGCGAAAGCGCCTGGGATGTCCTG
>CAZYGO010000132.1:0-8175 GCA_964647455.1 uncultured Rhizobium sp. | reverse complement strand
CGTAGTTGGTGGGCGAACGCGGCAGCGCCGCCAGGAAGGCGACTTCGGAGATGTCGAGCTGGTCGAGCGACTTGCCGAAATAATTGAGGGCGGCGGCGGCGACGCCGTAATTGTTCTGCCCCAGATTGATCTGGTTCAGGTACAGCTCCAGCACCGTTTCCTTCGGATAGGTGGCGTCGATGCGCACCGCCAGGATCGCCTCGCGCACCTTGCGCGCCATCTTGAGATCGGCATTGAGCAGGAAAAGGCGCGCTACCTGCTGGGTGATGGTGGAGGCGCCCTGCGGGCGGCGGCCCTCGATCACCAGCCCGACATCCTTGATCATCACGCGCAGGATGCCGGACGGATCGACGCCGGGGTGATTGTAGAAATTGCGGTCCTCGGCCGACAGGAAGGCCTGCTTCACCAGCTTGGGAATGAAGCTGGCGGGCACGAAGAAGCGGCGCTCGCGGGCATATTCGCCTAGCACCGAACCGTTGCCGGCATAGACGCGGGTGGTGATGGCGGGCTGGTAGTCCCGCAGCGAGTCCACCGACGGAAGGTCGCGCGTCAGGGTCCAGGTCCAGAAACCGACAAAGCACAGCGCCACCACGGCCAGCGCGGCGGCGGCGATGCCCAGGAACCTGAGAATACGGGGCAGCATGGGAAATACTCATAGCCCCGGCCACGGGGGATGGAAAGGCCGGTTCGGTTAAGGGTTCTTGACCTGGGTTCCCGCGACCGCCGGGCCTTCGCCGGCCAGGTGGCGGCTGACGGCGGTGGCGATGGCGGCGGCAACACGGCGGCGCCAGGCATCGGCGTTCATCTGCGCCGCGTCGGCCCGGTTGGACAGATAGCCCAGCTCGATCAGTACCGCCGGCACGTCCGGCGCCACCAGCACCGCCAGGCTGGCGGAACGGTGCGGGCTGCGCGGCAGGATGTCGGTGGCGCCCGCCAGCCGGGCCAGTGCCGCCTCGGCGAAGCGCGAGGATTTGTTGATGGTGTCGCGCTGGGCGAGGTCTATCAGGATCGGCGCCACCGGCGAATTACCGCCGGAAAGATCAACGCCCGCGATAACGTCCGACTGGTTCTCGCGCTTGGCCAGCGCCGCCGCCTCGCGGTCGGAGCGGCCGTCGCTGAGCGTGTAGATGGACAGGCCGGTGACGCTGCTGTCGGGATTGGAGTCGGCATGCAGCGAGATGAAGAGGTCGGCGCGATGGGCGCGGCCGAAGGAAACCCGGTCGCGCAGGGGAATGAAATTGTCCTTGTCGCGGGTCATGAAGACGCGAAAGCCCCTGGCCCGCAATTCCTTCGCCAGGTGCAACCCTTCGGCCAGCACCAGATCCTTTTCCAGGAGACCATTGACCCCTTGCGTGCCGGAATCGACGCCGCCATGCCCGGGATCGATCACCACCACCTTCTTGCCGGCGATGGCCGGCGCCGTCGCCACCATCGCGCGGCGCTCCGCCTCGGCCTCGCGGGCACGCAGATCGGCGGGCCAGCCGGCATCGGCCTCGAAGGCGGACTGGCTGGTGGGAAAAAGGTCTATGACCACGCGGTAGCCAAAGCCGGCGGCGGGCGGGATCGCCAGCGTCTCGCCCAGCCGCGCCGGGCGGGCAAGGTCGATCACCATGCGCGAATTGCCGGCGCGGAACAGCCCGTAGCGATAGGCCTTGATCAGCCCCCGGCCGCTGGGCACGGGCGGCGATCCCATGCGCCAGGCCACTTCCGGCATGTCCAGGATCACCCGGTTGGGATTGGCCAGGCTGAAGGCGCGCAGCGCGATGGGATCGGACAGTTCGATCACCAGCCGCGTGCGGTCTTCATGTTCGCCGATGCGCGCGCTCATCACCACCGGTGGCTGGCCGGCGCGCGGCGTCGCGGCGGAGGCGGATGGCGGCGGCTTGGCGGCGGTCGGCAGGCTGCCTTGGCCCCGCCCCAGCAACCGGCTGATCGCATCGTCCTGGGCCAGCGCGCCGATGGTGAAGACACCGGCGGCGACCGCCAGCAGCGGCGGAAGGAGCAGAAGCAGCGTTCTTACGCGCACGCGCATTGATCCAGCGAATCGGCAGGATCAGACCCTAACACGAAGACGAAAAAAGGGCGGAGCCTGCGCTCCGCCCTTCCTGGCCCCGAACGGGGAACTCTTAAAGGCCCAGCTTGCTGAAATCGGTCTGGGCCGTGAAGCCGAGATAGAAGAAGCGGCCGAGCGGATCGTAGGGATAGGCCGCCGCGCCGATCGCGGGCTTCTGATAGAACAGGTTCTGGATGCCGGCATAGACCGACATGTCGTTATCGAACAGGTAGGACACCTGCACGTCGTTCTGGAAGCGCTGCGGATAGCGCTTGTACTGATTGGCGTAGCGGTCGGGCTGGGCCAGGACGCTCACGCGCGTGGTCCGGTAGATCGCCGCCGTCCAGTCGACGTTCCAGTCCACCGACCAGGGACCATAATCCCAGACGATGTCGAAGTTGGCGGACCATTTGGGCGCGACGCCGCCATCGGCGCCGCCGCTGGAGGTGCCGGCGCCTTCGACCGCGGGCTGGCCCGCCAGCGGAATGAAGCGCAGCTTGTCGAGATAGTTCCCGATGATGTGGAAGCGCAAATTGCCGTAATCGTCGTCCAGCCAGTCCCGGGTGTGGATGCCGTAGATGATGTCGAAATCCAGGCCCGAGGTGTTGGAGGCGGCGACATTGATCTGCTGGGCACTCACGGTGAACAGCGAACCGGGATAGGCGCCGGACGCGCCATAGCGGACGATGGCGGCGCAGTAGGGATTGCCGGCGATGCTGGGCAGGTCCACGCACTGTTCGGCGATGGTCTGGGCGTCCAGGGCCTCGATCGCCTTGGTGATGTTGACGTTGTACCAGTCGGCGGTGACCACCAGCCCGTCCAGCGGCGTCAGCACGAAGCCGAAGGTGGTGGTACGGGCTTCTTCCGGCGAGAGGTTGACGTTGCCGCCGGTGAAGCTCTGGGTGGTGGAGCCGGTCTGCAGGTTGGTGACGCCGGGCGTGTAAGGCACGCCCAGGGCGCTTTCCAGGGCCTGGCAATTGGCGACCCGGTAGGACGTGCCGTTGTTGACGTTGAGCTTGTCGCAGGGATCGTCGATGAAGGCGAAGCCCAGTTGCACCGGCGAGAACAGTTCGCCGATATTGGGCGCGCGGACGGCATAGGCCTCGGTGCCGCGGAAGCGGATGAAGTCGAAGGGCTGCCAGACGCCGGACATCTTCCAGGTCGAGTTGTCGCCCGCCGTCGAATAGGAGGACTGGCGGCCGGCGAAATCGAAAGTCAGTTCCTTGGCGAGGAACTGGTCCTTCAGCACCGGCACGCTGATCTCGGCGAAGGCCTCCCAGACATAAAAGCGTCCGGTGACACCGTTGCTCACCGCCGCCCAGAGATTGTCGGGGCTGAAATTGGGATCGACGTTCGACTTGCTGCTTTCCTTGCGGTACTCGCCGCCCAGCACGACCGAAAGCGGCCCCTGCAGCACGCCCCAGTCCTGCAATTGCGGGAAATCGCCGGCGACATAGCCGTTAACGTCGTGCTGCGTGATCACGCCCAGCGTGTGGGTGCGGGCGGTGACGAAGTTGACCGCGTCGGGCTGGTTGGCGGCCGGATCGAAGGGGTTGAAGGCGACGCAGCCCGAACCCGGCCCCGGCGTGAAGCTTTCGCCGAAGCGCGAGGAATCGAAATTGGGCGCCGTATCGCTGTAGATGGTGGCGCCGAAAATGCCGTTGAGGTCCGGCGGAACCGCGGCCGGATTGAGATTGGAGCGGCAGGTCGCCCGACCAGTCGCGGGATCGATCACCGAATCCAGGGCTGCGAAGAAGCGGTCGGTGACGCGATTGTGTTCGAAAATGTCGTCCGTGTCGGTCTGGCCGTAGACATAGCTGACATCGTAATGGAGGTTGTTGATCCAGCCCTGGCTGCCGAGATCGCCCTTGGCTTCGATGAGCGAGCGCACGGTCTGGCGCTTGACCTCTTCCTGGTTGCGAAGCTGCAGATAGTCCTCGGCCAGGATCGCCTGGCCGCCATCGGCGGCGATGATGCCGGCGAGCGCGGGCGGCAGGAAGGCATTGTCCGACGAGATGATGGCATAGTCGTCGAATGGCGCGGTGGACGTGGATTTGGTCTGGATATTGCCGTAGCGGATGTCCGCGGACAGGGTCAGCCAGGAGGCGAAATCGTAGTGCGCGCCCAGCTCGGCGATGCGCCGGCGGTTGATCGGCTGGAAGTCGCCCTGCAGGTCCTCGGCATAGGGCATGCCGGTGGAGCCGAGGGCGGAGAAATTGCCGATCTCGGTGCCGACCACGTAAGGCTGGCCGTTGCCCTGATAATTGGCATAGCCGTTCGGATTGGCCGGATCGAAGAACCAGCTCATCGTGGCGATCGCGCCGTGATAGCCCGAGCTGAGATAGGCCGGATCGGTGGCGGGGACGAAGTCGGGAACGTTGGGGTCGTCGACGCCGCTGGCATATTCGATCGGATTGGCGACGAAGAAGCTGCGTCCGCCGACCCGCGTGAAGCTGCGCTGGGTGAAATTGAGCGCTTCCTGGTAAGAGCCCTCGAAAGTGGCGGTGATGTTGCCCTTGCCGTTGTCGAAATTGTGCCCGGCCGAGAAAGCGAGCAGGAACTTGGCGCCGCCGCTGTCCTGCGGCGCGCCGGCCTGGACGCGGGCCGTGACGCCTTCCAGGTCGTGGCGCATGATGAAGTTGACCACGCCCGAAACGCCGTCGGCGCCATAGATGGCGGAATCGCCGGCGGTGTCGGTGTCGATCCGCTGGATCAGGGTGATCGGGATGGTGTTGATGTCCACCGCGGCGCTGCCGGTGGAGTCCGCCACGGTTCGATGCCCGTCGATCAGCACCAGGGTGCGGATATAGCCCAGGTTGCGCAGGTTCAGCAGGTTGAGGCCGCCCAGCGAGGAGCCGTCGGTGGCGGCGGGGCTGGCATAGCCGCTGGTGTCGAAATCGTTGAACGAGCCCTTCAGGGAGGGAACGCGGGTCAGGTACTGGCTGAGGTTGAGGGTGCCGCTGGCCTGAAGGTCGGCGGCATCGAGCGTGATGATGGGAGAAGGCGAACTGACTTCGGGACGCGCGATGCGCGTGCCGGTGACCAGCACGGTTTCACCCGCTTCGGGGGTGCACGGCAGGGCGGAGGTTGGCAGGCAGGCCGTGTTTTGCGTCGGCCCCGGTTGCGCGCCCGCCGCTCCGGTGAAGGCCGCGATGGCGGCGGTGGAAAGAAGCAATGTCCTAAGGCTGGCGATCAATATCCGGTTGTTCATGGTATCCCCGCAAATTGCAGTCCAATCGCCGCCCTCGTGACGGCTCCCCGTGTTCTCGCTTCCTGTATGTCCCTCTGTGTTCTGGTGCCGGCCGCGTCGCTGTTCTTGGTTCGCAGGACGTCAGCCGGGCATTCACACTCCTGTTACACTAGGCTTCGCTATGCCGCACTGCAAAAAGGACCGACGGCGTGACAAACTTTGTTACAATTTTTTCGTTTGATTTCACTGGCTTATAAAATGTCAGTGGTCGCCGTTAACATCGGGGCACAGCCAGGAGGTGTTTCGGCCACAGCGAGGTAATTCCGTCCCACCCTTGCCGTTCCCCAAAGCTGCCCCTAAAACAAAGCCAAGCTGCGTCGCTGGCCCGCAGAGTTCTGCAACCGCCAGTCGTGGATGGACGCCCCGCCGCCCTGCCCTTTCCGGGCACTCAGGGTACGGCGCCAGGAAGCCCTCCCGCCGCAGCCACCTTCCCGCGTCTGACGCGGGGCACCGGATTACCGTACTGCCATGACCAAGACAGCGTTCCGCCTCTCCCGCTTCCCGGCTCCGCCGGGCCTCGAAGGCGCGCGCCGGTCGCTCACCCCAAACATGCGGTCCCCCCTCCAAACGCCTCGCGAAGGAACGCGAGCGGGACGGCGCGCCGCCGGAGATTTCCATGAAGCGCATGCTCATCGACGCCAGCCACCCGGAAGAGACCAGGGTGGTCGTTCTCGACGGTTCGAAGGTCGAGGAATTTGATTTCGAGGCCGCCTCCAAGCGGCCGCTCAAGGGCAATATCTATCTCGCCAAGGTGACGCGCGTGGAGCCGTCGCTGCAGGCGGCCTTTGTCGAGTATGGCGGCAACCGCCAGGGCTTCCTCGCCTTCGCCGAAATCCATCCGGACTATTACCAGATCCCCGCGGCCGACCGCGCCGCCCTGATCGCCGAACAGGAAGCCGAGGCCCGCCGGCGCCAGGAAGACGAAATCGAGAGCTTCGACATCTCGTCCGAGAGCAAGCCCGAGAGCGGTGAGGAGGAAGAGGAACCCGAGGAGGAACTGGTCGAGGACGGCGATGCCGAAATGGCGCCGCTGGTGCCCGTGGACGCCGCCGAGGAGCCCGAGGCCGAGGCCGTTCCCGAAAACCTGCATCCGGCCGACGAAGGCGAGGAGCATGAGGAAGTCTTTGTCAATCACGGCGGCGCCGCGGAACCGCAGGACGCCGATGACGAGGAGGAGGAGGAGGAATCCCTCACCAAGTCGGAGGCCGCCGAGGCCGCGCTGACCGATTACGGCCATGACGAAACCGTGGCCATCGCCGAACATGCCGAGGAGAATGAAGGCGAGATCGAGCCGGTGACGGCGGAGGCCGAAGGCGACGCCGCCGCGGAGGCCGCGGAGGAAAATGAAGGCGGCATCGCCGCCGAAGCCGGCGAGGCGCAGGCGCTGCAGGCCGCCCGCCCGTCGCAGCGCTGGGTGCGCAAGAAGCACTACAAGATCCAGGAAGTGATCAAGCGCCGCCAGATCATCCTGGTGCAGGTGGTCAAGGAAGAGCGCGGCAACAAGGGCGCCGCCCTCACCACCTATCTCTCGCTGGCTGGCCGCTATTGCGTGCTGATGCCCAACACCCCGCGCGGCGGCGGCATTTCCCGCAAGATCACCAACGCCGCCGACCGCAAGCGCCTGAAGAGCGCCGCCCAGGGCCTGGAACTGCCCGAAGGCATGGGCCTGATCATCCGCACCGCCGGCGAGAACCGCACCCGGCTCGAGATCCGGCGCGACTATGAATATCTGATGCGGATGTGGGACACGATCCGCGAGACCACGCTCAATTCCAACGCCCCCGCCAAGGTCTATGAGGAAGGCGACCTGATCAAGCGCGCCCTGCGCGACCTCTACAACAAGGACGTGCAGGACGTGGTGGTGGAAGGCGAAGCCGGCTACCGCAACGCCAAGGACTTCATGCGGATGTTGATGCCGGCGCATGCCCGCAACGTCCACCAGTATCGCGACGCGGTGCCGCTGTTCCAGCGCATGCATATCGAGTCCCAGCTGGACTCGATGTTCTCCCCCACCGTGACGCTGCGCTCGGGCGGCTATATCGTCATCAACCAGACCGAGGCGCTGGTTTCGATCGACGTCAATTCCGGCCGCGCCACCCGCGAGCATTCGATCGAGGAGACGGCGCGCAAGACCAACCTGGAGGCCGCCGAGGAGATCGCCCGCCAATTGCGCCTGCGCGACCTGGCCGGCCTGATCGTGATCGACTTCATCGACATGGAGGATGGCCGCAACGACCGCGAGGTCGAGAAGCGGCTGCGCGACGCGGTGAAGAACGACCGCGCCCGCGTCCAGATCGGCAAGATCAGCCAGTTCGGCCTGATGGAAATGAGCCGCCAGCGCCTGCGCGCCGGCGTGGTCGCCGGCTCCACCATTACCTGCCCGCATTGTGGCGGCGTCGGCCTGGTGCGGTCGGTGGAATCCTCGGCGCTGCGGGTGCTGCGCGCCCTGGAGGAAGAAGGCGAGAAGAGCAAATCCGCCGCCGTCGCGGTCAAGGTGCCGACCGACATCGCCATCTATGTGCTGAACCAGAAACGCCATGAGCTGGCGCGCCTGGAAAGCGAGCACCGCATGGAGATCACCTTCCTGCCGCAGGAAGGCATGCCTGCGGGCCAGTTCGAGATCGATCGCCTCAAGAGCCGCGATCCGGGCGAGCGCCCGCGCAACCACGCTGTCGGCATCGAGGCAGGCTTCGTGCACTCCGACGAACCGGAACCCGACTATGTCGAGGAAGTGGACGAGGAAGAAGAGATCGAAGCCGAAGCCGAAAGCGGCGACGAAGCTGCTGAAGCCGCCGAAGGCGAGGAAGGGCCGCGTGGCGACGGCGACGGCCGTGGCCGCAGGCGCCGCCGCCGCGGCGGCCGTGGCCGCAAC
>CAZYGO010000131.1:0-8841 GCA_964647455.1 uncultured Rhizobium sp. | reverse complement strand
CGACCGCGCCGGTCTGGACGCGCGCAACTATTTCCTCGACACCGCCGCCGACGAGGCCAGGCGCCTGGCCGGGCCGAAGGCCAGCGGCGACCTCATCGTCCACACCACGCTGGAGCCGCAATTGCAGGAAGCGGCGCGGCTGGCGGCGCTGCGCGCCATCAACAGGAGCGGCAAGCGCCTCAAGGTCTCGGAGGCGGCGGTGGTGATGATGCATCCCGACGGCGCCGTGGCGGCGCTGATCGGCGGCGTCGACTACACCGCCTCGGTCTTCAACCGCGCCACCCAGGCGCGGCGCCAGCCCGGCAGCGCCTTCAAGCCTTTCGTCTATCTGGCGGCGCTGGAGGATGGCGTCTCGCCCTGGGACACGCGCGACGACCTGCCGGTGGACATCAACGGCTACCGCCCCGCCAATTTCGGCAACAATGAATACGGCACCCTGACCGTGGCCGACGCGCTGGCCCATTCGGTCAACACCATCACGGTGCAGCTGGCCGCGGATGTCGGCATTCCCAAGGTGATCGGCGCCGCCAAGCGGCTGGGCATCACCTCGCCGCTGGCCGACAATGCCAGCCTGGCGCTGGGCACCAGCGAGGTGACGCCGCTCGAACTCACCGCGGCCTATGCCAGCTTCGCCAATGGCGGCTTCGCGGCGAGCCCCTATTTCGTCACCCAGGTGGATGGCGCCGGCGGCACGGTGACCTACTACAAGCGCAGCCCGCCGAACCCGCGGCGGGTGATCGACGCCGTTGTCAACCGCGACATGCTGGCGATGCTGTGGAACGTGGTGGTATTCGGCACCGGCGCCGCGGCCCGGCTGCCGAACCGCGAGGCCGGCGGCAAGACCGGCACCACTCAGGATTCGCACGATGCCTGGTTCATCGGCTTCACCACCGACTATGTCGCCGGTGTCTGGGTCGGCAATGACGATTCCTCGCCGACGCGCGGCGTCACCGGCGGCACCCTGCCGGCGCAGATCTGGAAGGAAGCGATGCTGGCGGCGGAAAAGAACCTGCCCGTCCGCGGGCTGGACCGCTCGCCGCCGCAGGAGCCGCGCGAGCCGCTCTTCCTGACCGCCTCCGATCCCGCCTTCCGCGACGACGAAGCCATGGCCGGCGTCCGCAACATGCGGATTCCAGGCTTCAACGTCGAGCCGGAGGGACAGCAGGAACAGGCCCTGGGCGAGGCGCCGCCGCCGCCCCGGCGCCGCCGCGGCGGCCTGCTGGGCTTTCTCTTTGGCGACGACAGTGACACCGAGGAGGCTCCGCCGCCTCCGCCGCCGCCAAGACGGCGGGATGACGGGCCGTATCCGCAGTAATTCTATGACCCCCTCCGGCTTTCGCTGGCAACGCGCGCCCTGGGATTGGGGCGCGCTGCCAGACAGCCAACTCCTCCTCCTGGCGCTGCGCGCCGAGGGGGAGGCGGGCCTCTGGAATTCCTGTTCGCGCAAAACAGGAGAAAATTGCTATAAACGGGGCATGAAACGCGCCCTTCTCGCCATCGCCCTCCTTGCCGCCGCACTGTCACCGGCCGCCGCCGCGACCAAGATCACCCCCACGCCCATAAGATTTGTCACCGACTGGAAGGCCCAGGCCGAACATGGCGGCTTCTACCAGGCGCTGGCCGAGGGGCTTTATGCCAAGCGCGGCCTGGACGTGAAGATCGTGCCCGGCGGCCCGGAAGTGAATGTGCCGCAGCTCCTGGCCGGCGGCGCCGCCGATTTCGGCATGGGCTCCAACAGCTTCATCGCCCTCAACATCGTCAAGCAGGGCCTGCCGCTGAAGGCGGTGATGGCGGTGTTCCAGAAAGACCCGCAGGTGCTGATGAGCCATCCGCGGCGCGACATCAATTCGCTGGCCGACATGAAGGGCAAGCCGGTGCTGGTCTCCACCGCCTCGATGACCGCCTTCTGGCCCTGGCTGAAAGCCAAGTTCGGGTTCGCCGATTCCCAGATCCGCAAATACACCTTCAACCTGGCGCCCTTCATCGTCGATCCCAACGCCATCCAGGAAGGCTATCTCACCTCCGAGCCCTTCACGGTGGAGCAGAAGGCCGGCTGGAAGCCCAAGGTCTTCCTGCTCGCCGATTACGGCTATCCCGGCTATGCCAACATGGTGCTGGTGCCGCAGAAATGGATCGACACCAACCCCAAGGCGGTGCAGGCCTTCGTCAGCGCCACCCGCGACGGCTGGCTGCATTATCTCAGCGGCAACAACGCCAAGGCCAACGCGATGATCAAGGCGGCCAATCCCGAAATGACCGACGCCATCATCGCCCAGTCCATCGCCAAGATGAAACAGTACAATCTGGTGCTGGCGCGCGAAGGAAACGAACTGGGGCTGGGCAGCATGACCGACAAGCGCTGGCAGGCCTTCTACGACACGATGAGCGCCGAAGGCCTCTATCCCAAGGGCCTGGACGTGCGCAAAGCCTATGACCTGCACTTCATCCGCAACACGGTGCAGAATTTCCAATGATTCGGAGGCGTCCCATCAGAGTGGGAGTGATGGGCGCCATCGGTTTTCTCGCAACGTTCTCGGTCGCACAAGGGCAAGAACCGACGCAATGCTCTTATGAATTCGAACAGTGCAAAACTGACATAGACCCTGGGCAGAGCAAGGAAAATGACGAGCATTGCGGGCGTATGCTCCGATTTTGCCAAGAAACGGGAACGCCGATACCTTTGGCGTACAGTGAGCTTGGCCTTCGCATCATCGATCGGGCCATTCGCTTGTTCGCAACCGAAAGCCACATGCCCGTTAAGGAGTTCAAAGCCAATTATGCGACGGCACTTGTGGAATTGCCGGACATGTTTTGCGTCGGCATGTTCCCGTTTATGGCGACGGGCGGCAACACCACGATTTGCTTTGACAAGTTAGGCGAGAGGAAAGTTCTTGAGTATAACGGCCGCTAAGGAGCGCGTGAGCCTACTCAGCCGGATTCACCCAAATGCCTGAAGGACGATAACGGCATTGCTCTCCGCGCAAAATCTCGCCAAACGCTTCCCCAATGGCGTCGAGGCGCTGGCCGACCTGTCCTTCACGCTGAACGCGGGGGACTTCGTTTCCCTGCTCGGTCCCTCCGGTTGCGGCAAGTCCACGGCGCTGCGCCTGATCGCCGGGCTGCTGCCGCCGGATGGCGGCGGCGCAGCTTTCCCGGAAGGCCGGCCCGAAATGGGCTTCGTCTTCCAGGAACCGACCTTGATGCCTTGGGCCGATGCGCTGACCAATGCGCGCCTGCCGCTGGACCTCAAGCATATGCGGCGCGCCGAGGCCAATGACCGCGCCGAGGCGGCGCTTGCCCGCGTCGGCCTGGCCGGCTTCGCGCGCGCCCTGCCGCGCGAACTTTCCGGCGGCATGAGGATGCGCGTCTCCATCGCCCGCGCCCTGGCGGCGAAACCGAAACTGCTGCTGCTGGACGAACCCTTCGCCGCCCTGGACGAGATCACCCGCAATCAGCTCAACGACGACCTGCTGCGGCTGTGGCGGGAAGCCCGCGAGCGTAGCGAGCAAAAGGAAGAACCCCTGACCATCCTGTTCGTCACCCACAGCGTGGCGGAAAGCTGCTACCTGTCGGAGCGCGTATTGGTGCTGACGCCCCGCCCCGGCCGCCTGGCCGCCGACATCGCCCTGCCCCGGCAGGCCGAGCGCGCGCCGGGCTTTCGCCTCAGCCCGCAATTCCTCGACTGCCAGCGCAGGGTCGCGGATGCTCTGGGATCCTCCCCCCTTCGCGGGGGCGGTGGCTTGCCGCGCGGCGGCAAGACGGAGCGGGCATGAAAAAGCTGCTGGATATCGCCTTCCCCTTGCTGGTCACGTGCCTGCTGCTGGTGGCGTGGGAATGGATCGTCGCGGCGAAACAGATTCCGCCCTATGTCCTGCCTGCGCCCGGCGCCATCTGGACCGCGCTGGTGGACAACTGGTCCGGCCTGTTCTCGGCCATGCGCGTCACCATCGCCGTCACGCTCCAGGGCTTTGCCGGCGCCCTCCTCGCCGCCATCGCCCTGGCGATCCTTTTCAGCCAGAGCCGCCTCGCCGAACGGGCGCTCTATCCCTATGCCGTCATTCTCCAGGTGACGCCGATGGTCGCCATCGCGCCCCTGATCCTGATCTGGGTCGGCTTCGAGCATATCGACCGGGCGCTGGCGCTGATCGCCGGCACCATCGCCTTCTTCCCCATTCTCTCCAATGCGGTGCAGGGCCTGAAATCGGCCGATTTCAACCTCATCGACCTGACGCGGCTCTATGGCGCCTCGCGCTGGCAGACGCTGCGTCATGTGCAGCTGCCCTCGGCCCTGCCCGCGCTGCTCACCGGCATGAAGGTGGGCGGCGTCATCGCCCTGATCGGTGAAGTCACCGCCGAAGTCGCCGCCGGCTCGGGCACGGCCTCGGGGCTGGCCTGGCGCATCGTCGAAAGCGGCAACCGCCTCGAGATCGCCACCCTGTTCGCGGCGCTGGCGCTGCTGGCACTGACCGGCATCCTCTTCTTCGCCGCCCTTTCGCTGCTGGAATGGGCGCTGCTGCGCCGCTGGCACGAAAGCGCCCTTCGCCGCGCCTCTTGATATTCCAGAGACCCGCCTCCCCCTCGGCGCGCAGCGCCAGGGAGGGGGAGGTGTCCGCCGGCAGGGCGCCCCATCTTCTTGCGCGCTTCGCGCGCGGGGGGCGACCGCGAGGCGGACGGAGGGGGTCATTCCATCACGTCTTCACCGGCGCGGTTTCCTTCATCGCCGCCATCGCCAGGAAGCCCGCCACCATCGCCCCGGTCATGTACCAGGCCGGCGCCAGCGGCGAGCCCGTCACGTCCATCAGCCAGGTCACGATATACTGGGCCGAGCCGCCGAACACCGCCACCGCCAGCGCATAGGTGATGCCCAGGCCGCCGGCACGGCGCCCGGGGGGAAAGCTTTCGGTGATGTTGGCCAGCAGCGCCGGCGGGAACAGGCCGATGAAGAAGGCGAACAGGCCCGCCGCCACCATCAGCACCGCCGGCGAGGCCCAGAGCAGCATCGCCAGGAAGCAGGGCACGCCCAGCACCAGCGCCATGCCCGCGCCCACCAGCATCACCGGCTTCCTGCCGAAGCGGTCGCTGAGATGGCCGCCGATCAGCGCCCCGATCATCGCCGTCGCCCCGCCGATCACCGTGCAGACAAAGGCCAGGAACTGGCTGACATGCAGCGTGTGCTGGGCATAGGTGCCCATATAGTTCATCAGGTAGGTGGAGATGGAGTTGGCGGCGATCATCACGATCGACAGCGCCACCAGCACCTTCGATATCGGCGGCGCCGCGCCGGCCTCGGCGGGTTCCAGGGTTTCGGGCAGCCGCCGCCGCAGCCGCCAGGCAAACGGCACCATTGCCGCCCCCGCCAGCATGGCGACGCGCCATCCCCAGGCGCCGAACGTCTCCTGCGGCAGCGCGGCCGACAGCAGCGTGCCGATCAGCCCGACGCACAGCACCGAGAAATACTGGGTGGCATTCTGCAGCGAGACATAGAAGCCGCGCCGCTGCCGCGGCGCCGCCTCCAGCAGGAAGGCGGTGGTGGGTCCGACCTCGCCGCCCAGCGCAAAGCCCTGCGCCAGCCGGAAGGTCAGCGCCAGCACCGGCGCGGCGACACCGATGCTGTCATAGGACGGCGTCAGCGCCAGGCCGGCGATGGCCGCGCCCATCAGCGCGAAGGTGAACAGCATGGCGGGCCGCCGCCCGATGCGGTCGCTGAGCGGCGCGATCACCAGCCCGCCCAGCGGCCGGGTGAGAAAGCCGGCCCCGAACACCGCCAGCGTCTTGAGCAGGCTGGCGGTTTCGGACTCGCCGGGAAAGAAGGCCTGCCCGATCTGGATGGCGAAGAAGCTGAAGACCAGGAAGTCGTAGAATTCCAGCGCATTGCCCGCCACGACCGCGGCGAGCTGGCCTTTGGTGAGCTTGGCTGTCATGTGCATCCCCGATCCCTGACGCCAACATGGCGCAAAACCGGCAAAAAATATTACGCCTTATGTGATGTTATTTTTCGAAAACTACACATGCGTCATGTTGAAGTCTTGATTTCCCTGTCCGTCCATGGTTTTTCCCGGCGCCATGGCACAACACCTTTCCGGCCCGCAGATGCTCACGGCCAACCGCCTGAAAAGCGGCGATGTTCTCTATCGCAAGGGCGATGGCTGGGTTCTCACCCTCGCCGAGGGCGAGGTCTATGCAACCCAGGCCGCCGCCGACGCCGCCCTGGCCGCGGCCACCGCCGAACTCGCCCGCAACGAATTCGTGGCGCCCTATCTCTTCGAGGTGCGCGAAAAGGACGGCCGCCTCGTGCCGGTGAAGGAGCGCGAGATCATCCGCGCCGCCGGCCCCACCGTTCATCCCCATACCGGCAAGCAGGCGGGCCAATCCAACGACGGTCAGTTCCAGAATGCTTAATCCCGTGAAGATTCCTGGCCCCGTCGAACCCAACATGTACCGTTATGACGAATTCGACGCCAAATTCGTCGCCGAGCGGGTCGAGCAGTTCGCCTACCAGGTCGAGCGCCGCCTTTCGGGGGCGCTGACCGAGGATCAGTTCAAGCCGCTCCGGCTGATGAACGGCCTCTATCTGCAGCTGCACGCCTATATGCTGCGCATCGCCGTGCCCTATGGCACGCTCTCGTCGCGCCAGATGCGCAAGCTGGCGCATATCGCCCGCACCTATGACAAGAATTTCGGGCATTTCACCACCCGCACCAACCTGCAGTTCAACTGGATCCGGCTGGTGGACGTGCCCGCCATCCTGCGCGAGCTGGCGAGCGTGGAGATGCATTGCATCCAGACCTCGGGCAACTGCGTGCGCAACGTCACCGCCGACCAGTTTGCCGGCGCCACCGACGAGGAGATCGAGGACCCGCGCCCCCTGGCCGAGATCATCCGCCAATGGTCGAGCCTGCATCCGGAATTCGTCTTCCTGGCCCGCAAGTTCAAGATCGCGGTCGGCGCCTGCGAGAAGGATCGCGCCGCCCTGCAATATCACGACATGGCGGTGCAGATCGTCCGGAACGCGCAGGGCCGCGTCGGCTACAAGGTGATGGCCGGCGGCGGCATGGGCCGCACGCCCTATCTCGCCCATGTGATGAGCGAATTCGTCGAACGCGAGGACATCCTCGCCTATCTCGAGGCGGTGCTGCGCGTCTACAACCAGGACAGCCGCCGCGACAACATCCACAAGCAGCGCATCAAGATCCTGATCAACGCCATCGGCCCGGAGGAAATGCGCCGCCGGGTGGACCGCGAATTCCAGGAACTCAAGGCCATCGGCACGCTGCAGCTGCCGCAAGGCGAGCTCGACCGCATCGCCGCCTATTTCGCCCCGCCGGACTTCGAGCAGGGCCTGTCCGACGAGATGCCGCAAGCGGGCGCGGATTTCGCAAACTGGGTGAAGACCAATGTGCACAGGCACAAGCAGCCCGGCTATGCCATCGCCACCATCACCCTGAAGACGCCTGGTCAGGTTCCCGGCGATGCCACCTCCGAACAGATGGACGTCATCGCCGGGCTGATGGACGAATTCAGCGTCGGCGAGGTGCGCGTGACGCATGAGCAGAACCTGGTGCTGCCGCATGTGCGCAAGAAGGACCTTCCGGCGATCTATGCGCGGCTGAAGGAACTGGATTTCGCCGCCCCCAATGCCGGCCTCATCACCGACATCATCGCCTGCCCCGGCCTGGACTATTGCGACCTGGCCAATGCCCGCTCCATCCCCATCGCCCAGAAGATCGCCAGGCGGTTCGAGAATCTCGACCGCCAGCACCAGATCGGCGAACTCAAGATCAAGATTTCCGGCTGCATCAATGCCTGCGGCCACCACCATGCCGGCCATATCGGCATCCTGGGCGTCGACAAGAAAGGCGTGGAATTCTACCAGCTGCTGCTGGGCGGCTCGGGCGCCGAGGATGCCGCCATCGGCGACATTATGGGCCCCGGCTTCACCCAGGACGAGATCGCCGGCGCGGTCGAGCGGGTGGTCGAGGTCTATATCGCCGAGCGCAAATCCGGCGAACGCTTCCTCGACACCTATCGCCGCATCGGCATGGAGAAGTTCAAGGCCGCCGCCTATGAAACGGTTGCCGCATGACCAGGCTTCTCAAGGCTGGCGCCTTCGCCGCCGATCCTTTCACCGCCGCCGCCGATGACGCCGCCCTGGGCGAAGGCCCGGTGCTGGTCTCGCTGGCGCGCTTTCAGAAGGAACGCGAGGTCCTGCTCGCCCGCAACACGCCGCTGGGCGTGCGCCTGCAAAGCCATGAGAATCCCGAGACGCTGGGCGCCGATGTCCATCACTTCGCCCTGATCGCCCTGGAATTCCCGAAATTCCGCGACGGCCGCGCTTTCTCCTGGGCCCGGATGCTGCGCACCCGGCTCGGCTTCAAGGGCGAGATCCGCGCCGTCGGCGATTTCCTCTACGACCAGATGAACTACCAGCACCGCGTCGGCTTCGACGCCTGGGAAGTGCCGGACCACTTCACGCTCGAACAGTTTGAGCGCGCCCTGACCGAGATGACCAACGTCTATCAGCCCAGCGCCGACGGCCGGAAGACCATCCGCGAGCTTCGCGCCGGCCGCTAGGCCTTCCGGCTGGCGCCAAGCAGGACCGGCTTGTGCCAGGGCCTGCCATCCTCACCTTTTCGTAATCCCCCGGCGCCGGCCCATTCATCTGCCATTCAGGCGGCTGGGAGCACCTTGTGTGCGAGCGCCGGGAAATATTCTGCCCAGGAGCGCGGCCCCGCCAAGCAGCCAGGCCGCGCAACGTTGAACAGGAGACCATATGTCCAAACGCCTGATCGCCCTTTCCCTCTCCCTGCTTCTGTGCGGCGGCGCCGCCGGCATCGCCGCCAC
>CAZYGO010000130.1:0-2500 GCA_964647455.1 uncultured Rhizobium sp. | reverse complement strand
ATGGATTCTATATCAAACTATAGCTATTGCATTAAAGAAGAAAAGAAACTAATAGAAGTCGAAGACGCGGAATGGTAGTGAATAGAGAAAAAGTCTGATTTTCTTGTTCCTGAAAATATTCGATCTATCTCCTAGACGCCGTAGAGAATTGATAATTTTCATGTCTTTCAATTCTCGTACTCGTAATTGGAAAGTTACGGAAGGAGATCCATCATTTTGCAATGAAAACAACATAAAAAACTCTGGACAATTTCGAAATCAGACCAAGCGTCTTAATACATATGCAAAAAAATTCATTATTGGCCCACCATTGATTACAAGATTTAGCTTTTATGAATCGCTATTGGTTTGATACGAATAATGGCAGTCGTTTCAGTATGTTAAGGATACAGATGTATCCACAATTCATTTAGAGTTACTTAATAGCCTATTTCTTATACTATATCTCTATCCCGTGAAATTCTCGAGCCCAAAGATGGATGCATATGCTGTGTTTCATTTTGCTAAATGATATCAATTAAATGGTATATCAATTCTATAAATTGGATATAGCAATAAATAAATCAGCAAAATTCTTTTATTTTAGATAGAAGAAATGTTTCTTCTATCTAAAATAAAAGAATGTACCCTTCTATCCAAATCCAATTTGCATCGATAAAATAAATCCAAATTCCAGATTCCAGCAGTAGATGAATAATTGCAAATTTTTGTGTGTACGAGATTAGAATAACTTAAAAATAACTGACATAATTTTTTATTTTTCCTGATCAGAAAAATACATGAAAAAGAAAGGAGGTAGAAAAATTTGTTGATTTATGGTTAAAGAAGAAAAACAAGAAAACAGGGGTTCTGTTGAATTTCAAGTATTCAGTTTCACCAATAAGATACGGAGACTTGCTTCACATTTAGAATTACACAAAAAAGATTTTTCATCGGAAAGAGGTCTACGAAGACTTTTGGGAAAACGTCAACGTTTGCTGGCTTATTTGGCAAAGAAAAATAGAGTACGTTATAAGAAATTAATCAGTCAGTTGGATATTCGGGAGAAGTAATTTAATCGTTCGAATTTTTTTCTTATTTTATTAGTAGTCTTTATTTTATTAGTAGTCTTATAGTAGTCTTAGATTTTGCATTTTGATGAGCCTCGTTTTGAGGAATTCATGGAATAATCCATTTTCATGGAATAAAGAATAAGAACAAGGATATGAGTCTATCGCTTAAAAGAAAAGATCTCATGATAGTCAATATGGGTCCTCAACACCCATCAATGCATGGTGTTCTTCGACTGATTGTTACTCTCGATGGTGAAGATGTTATTGATTGCGAACCCATATTAGGGTATTTACACAGAGGAATGGAAAAAATTGCGGAAAACAGAAGTATTATACAATACTTGCCTTATGTAACACGATGGGATTATTTAGCTACTATGTTTACAGAAGCAATAACGGTAAATGCACCAGAATTCTTGGAGAATATTCAAATACCCCAAAGAGCCAGCTATATTAGAGTAATTATGTTAGAATTGAGCCGTATAGCTTCTCATTTGTTATGGCTTGGACCTTTTATGGCAGATCTCGGGGCACAGACTCCTTTTTTCTACATTTTTAGAGAGAGAGAATTGATATATGATCTATTTGAAGCTGCTACAGGTATGCGAATGATGCATAATTACTTTCGCATCGGAGGGGTAGCTGCCGATCTCCCTTATGGATGGATGGATAAATGTTTAGATTTCTGTGATTATTTTTTACAAGGAGTTGTTGAATATCAACAACTTATTACACAGAATCCTATTTTTTTAGAACGAGTTGAAGGAGTCGGTTTTATTAGCGGAGAAGAAGCTGTAAATTGGGGCTTATCGGGACCAATGTTACGAGCTTCTGGAATACAATGGGATCTTCGTAAAATAGATCCTTATGAGTCTTACAATCAATTCGATTGGAAAGTCCAATGGCAAAAAGAAGGAGATTCGTTAGCTCGCTATTTAGTACGAGTCGGTGAAATGAGGGAATCCATAAAAATTATTCAACAGGCTGTAGAGAAAATTCCTGGAGGACCTTATGAGAATTTAGAAGCCCGACGCTTTAAGAAAGCAAAGAATCCCGAATGGAATGATTTTGAATATCGATTTCTTGGTAAAAAACCTTCGCCCAATTTTGAATTATCAAAGCAAGAGCTTTATGTAAGAGTAGAAGCTCCAAAAGGCGAATTAGGAATTTATCTGGTAGGAGATGATAGTCTTTTCCCCTGGAGATGGAAAATTCGTCCACCGGGTTTTATTAATTTGCAAATTCTTCCTCAGCTAGTTAAAAAAATGAAATTGGCTGATATCATGACAATATTAGGTAGTATAGATATCATTATGGGGGAAGTTGATCGTTGAAATGATAATAGATAGGGTAGAGGTAGAAACTATCAATTCTTTTTCGAAATCGGAATTATTAAAAGAAATCTACGGACTTATATGGATTCTACCCATTTTGGCCCTCCTACTGGG
>CAZYGO010000129.1:0-2714 GCA_964647455.1 uncultured Rhizobium sp. | reverse complement strand
ATCAGCTTCAGGATGTCTGCGGCTGTCGTCTTCTTGTCGGCCATGAGATTTCTCTTTCCTTCGTTACCTGTTTGATGGTCGCTCCGGCTTTCGCCGTCGCTTCCGTTCCCGCCCCCAGCGGCGGCGAATTTCCGGTTAGATTGCGTCGGCGCCGGTCTCGCCGGTGCGGATGCGGATGGCGTCCTCGACCTTGAGGATGAAAATCTTGCCGTCGCCGATGCGGCCCGTGCGCGCAGCCTTCTGGATGGCCTCGATCGAGGCGTCCAGGCGGTTTTCGGGGATGACGATCTCGATCTTCACCTTGGGCAGGAAGTCCACGACATATTCCGCCCCGCGGTAAAGCTCGGTATGGCCCTTCTGGCGGCCAAAACCCTTGGCCTCGGTCACCGTGATGCCCTGAACCCCGACTTCCTGCAGTGCTTCCTTCACTTCATCCAGCTTGAACGGCTTGATGATGGCTTCGACCTTTTTCATGCCTTCTCCTTCACCCGGGCGATCTGCCCCGGCGTCCGTTAACGCTTTAGCAGGACTTGTGCCGGTTTCTGCGCCAAATATTCTCCTTGTTTATCAAGCGGTTGCTCATTCTGGCGATGCGCGACCGGGGATCTAAATGCATATAAAATAGTCATAATGACTATAAATTAGTCACATCAAAGTTGGGCGGCCAGCCCGATTTGTGAGCCGCGTGGCGGGCCGCTTATGGTCGGCGCCATGTCCCAGCCTCTCAATCCGGTTCTCGCCGGGCTTCCCACCACCATCTTCACCCACATGTCGGTGCTGGCCGTGGCCCATGGCGCGGTCAATCTGGGGCAGGGCTTTCCGGACGCCGACGGCCCGCTGGCGGTGCGCGAGGCTGCCGCCCAGGCCCTGATCGGCGGCCCCAACCAGTATGCCCTGATGCGCGGGCTGCCGGCGCTGCGGGCCGCCATCTCCGCCCATGCCGCCACCCATTACGGCCTGGACTACGACCCGCAAACCGAGATCGTCGTCACCTGCGGCGCCACCGAGGCGATCGTGGCGGCGCTGCTGACGGTGGCGCGGCCGGGCGCCGAGCTGGTCGTGATCGAGCCGACCTATGACTCCTATCGCCCCATGGCAGAGGCCGCGGGCCTGACGGTGAAAAGCGTCGTCCTGGCCCCACCCGCTTGGCGGCTGACCGAGGCGGCGCTCGATGCGACGGTAACCGGGCGCACGGCCGCCATCCTGATCAACTCGCCGCAGAATCCCATCGGCCGGGTGCTGACGCGCCCCGAACTGGAGGCTGTCGCGCGGGCGGCGCGGCGGGCCGATGCGGTGGTGATCTGCGACGAGGTCTATGAGCATCTCGCCTATGACGGCCCGCACATTCCGCTGGCGACGCTGCCGGGCATGCGCGAGCGGACCTTGCGCATCGGTTCGGCCGGAAAGATCTTTTCCCTCACCGGCTGGAAGATCGGCTGGCTGGCGGGCCCCGCGGCGCTGATGGACGTGGCCGCCAAGGCGCACCAGTTTCTCACTTTCGCCATACCGGGCGCCCTGCAGCAGGGCGTGGCGCACGGCCTGACCAACGAAATGTCGTTTCCCGCCACCTTGCGCGAACGCCTGCGCGCCAATCGCGATTTTCTCTCCCAGGGCCTGGCGCGGCTGGGCTTCGACGTGCTGCCCTGCGAGGGCACCTACTTCCTGGTCGCCGGCATCGCGGGGCTGACAGGCGAAAACGACGTCGTCTTCAGCGAGCGGCTGGTGCGCGAGGCAGGCGTGGCGGCCATTCCGCTCTCGGCCTTTTTCCAGGATGGGTGCTGCGCCGGCTATCTGCGCTTCGTCTTCTGCAAGGAACGCGCGGTGCTGGCGGAGGCGCTGGCGCGCCTGGAACGCCATTTGCGGATTTGAGCGTGCATTACCCATCGGGTGCGCGGCAATGGTATGATCGGGTGATGGAAGACACACGGCCTGGCGGCAGCGCGGACGACAGCGGGGAGGGGGTACCCCCAGATATGCAAAACAACGATCAAGCGCTTGCGCGCGCGGCCCGTCCGACCCCCGCATCTGGTGGATGAAGCACGATGAGCGGCGAGGTCCTCACCACCGCCGAAATGGCCGCCGCCGACGCTTTCGCGGTGAAGCAGGGCGTGGCCTCGCTCACCCTGATGGAACATGCCGGCAAGGCGGTGGCCGAGGCCGTGGCCGCCCGCTTCAAGCCCTGTGCGGTGGCGGTGCTATGCGGGCCCGGCAACAATGGCGGTGACGGCTTCGTCGCCGCGCGGCTGCTGGACGAGCTGGGCTTCACCGTCCGCGTCCTGACCGAGGGCACGCACAAGGGCGATGCCGATGTCATGGCGGCGCAATGGAGCGGCCAGACCGAGCCGCTGGAGCCCGACGCCCTGCGGGGGATCCGCCTGGTGGTGGACGGCCTGTTCGGTGCCGGACTGGCGCGCCCGCTGGGCGGCGCCCATGCGCAGGTCGTCGAAGCGCTGAACGACCTGCCGGTGGTGGCGATCGACATTCCCAGCGGCGTCGCCGGCGATACCGGCCAGCCGCTTTCCGCCGTGCATGTATGCGCTGTCCTGACCGTCACCTTCTTCCGCAAGAAGCCGGCGCATCTGCTGCTGCCGGGACGGGCGCTGTGCGGCGAGATTGTCGTGGCCGACATCGGCATTCCGGCCGAGGCCGCTTCCAGTCAGTTGCGTGAGAACACGCCGGCGTTGTGGCGCTATCCCTGGCCTCGGCCGGAAGCG